>JAGPFT010000199.1 GCA_018056405.1 Anaerolineae bacterium | reverse complement strand
GTCATAGCCCATGCCTCTTTTCGCCCAACGCCAGCGCCGTCCCCGGCCTCGTCGCCCTGTGGTCAACCGCGCCGTTCCTGCCCGGAACGGCGCTCCGCCGCGCCCGCTCGCACCGGCGAACGGGGCCGTGCCGCGCCCGGTCGTGCAACCTGTCCCGCACCCGGACCCGCGCCGGCGGCGGCGCAGGCGGTTGGGTGCGCGCGGCGCTCTGCTGGTAGGCGCGGCGCTGGGCCTGATCGCGACGAGCGTCTGCCTGCTGGCGCTGCTGGCGGGCCTGGGCCTGCTGATCGGCTCCGGGCAGGTGTTGCCGGGCGTCAGCGCGGCGGGCGTAGACCTGGGCGGCATGTCCGAGGGCGAAGCGGCGGGGGCGTTGGCCGCTGCCTGGGAAGCGGGCGGGCTGCGCCTGCGCGATGGTGCGCGCGTCTGGGCCGTTGATCCGGCGGCGCTGGGCGTCACGCTCGATGCGGAGGCGACGGCGGCGGCGGCGCGCACCTGGGGCCGCTCGCAGGGCGGGCTGAGGGGCGTCTTCGAGGCGCTGGCCGGCGGCGTGGAGGTGGCCCCCGTCCTGCAAGTAGACCTGTCTGCGCTGACTGCCTACCTGGAAGGCGCGCGGGCGGGGATAGACCTGCCGCCGGTCAACGCCGGCGTGCGCCTGGTGGACGGGCGCGCGGAAGCCAGCCCTCCGGCGGACGGGCGCGCGCTGGACGTGGCGGCAACGGTCGCCCGCGTGGGCGCGGACGCGCCGGGCGAGCTGGCCGACGGCGCGCTCGACCTGGTGATGGCCCCAGTCGGCCCGGCGATCCGCGACGCCTCCCCCCTGCTCGCCCAGGCCAATGCCCTGCTCGCCAGCCCCTTTGAATTGCGCGGCTACGACCCGATCCGCGACGAGTGGCACACCTGGACTGCGCCGCCGGGCGTTTGGGCCGCGTGGCTGAGCGCCGAGCCGGACGCCGGCAGCGCGACCGGGTTGCGCCTGGCGGCTAACCCTGACGCAGCGCGGGCCTTCGCCGAGGCCAACGCGCGCTTCGCCGACGAGCGCTATGTGGACGCTGAGGAAGCGGTCAGCGCCATCCAGCAGGCGCTGGCGCAGAGCGCGGCGCAGGCCACCGTGCGCGTGCGCCATGGGGAGACGCTCTACGAAGTGCGCGGCGGGCAGACATTGGCGGCTATCGCTGAAGAAGTCGGCATCCCCTACCCGTACATTCAGGCGGCCAACCCCGCTATTAACACGAGTGCGCTCTCGGTCGGGCAGCGCCTGACCATCCCCTCGCCGGACATCCTGGCCCCGCTGGAGCCGGTGGCGCACAAGCGCATCATCGTCAGCCGGAGCCAGCAGCATCTATGGGCCTACGAGAACGGGCAGGTCGTCTTCGACTGGGTGATCTCCACCGGCCTGCCGACCAGCCCAACGGCGCTGGGCGTCTTCCAGGTGCAGACGCACGATCCCAACGCCTACGCTGACCAGTGGAACCTGTACATGCCGCACTTCATGGGCTTCTACCATCCGGGGCCAAACATGGACTTGTGGAACGGCTTTCACGGTTTCCCGACGCGCGGCGGGGGCTACCTGCTGTGGACGGGCGACCTGGGCCGCCCGGTGACCTACGGCTGTGTGCTGCTCAGCCTGGAAAATGCCGCCGCCCTCTATCAGTGGGCGGAGGACGGCGTGATTGTCGAAGTGCGCGGGTGAGGGGGTGTGCAAAACCTGACAGGGCTTCACCTCACCCCCTGGCCTCGCCCCGCTCGGCCAAGAACCAGACTTCGGAAGTCTTCGAAGACTTCCGAAGTCTCCTGCGGGGCGCGCCTCTCCCTCACGCCCGCCTTACCTCACCCCCCAGCCTCGCCCCGCTCGGCTTTTCCCCCTCTCCGTCAACGAAGAGGGGGCGGCGAGGCCCGCGTCAGGGGGCCAAGCGGGGGTGAGGTCTCGCCCGCCTTACCTCACCCCCCGGCCTCGCCCCGCTCGGCCAAGAACCAGACTTCGGAAGTCTTCGAAGACTTCCGAAGTCTCCTGCGGGGCGCGCCTCTCCCTCACGCCCGCCTTACCTCACCCCCAGCCTCGCCCCGCTCGGCTTGCCCCCTCTCCACGTTGGAGAGGGGGCGGCGAGGCCCGCGTCAGGGGGCCAAGCGGGGGTGAGGTCTCGCCCGCCTTACCTCACCCCCCGGCCTCGCCCCGCTCGGCCAAGAACCGGACTTCGGAAGTCTTCGAAGACTTCCGAAGTCTCCTGCGGGGCGCGCCTCTCCCTCACGCCCGCCTTACCTCACCCCCAGCCTCGCCCCGCTCGGCTTGCCCCCCTCCGGCATGGAGAAGGGGCGGCGAGGCGCGCTAGCGCCGAGCGGGGGTGAGGTCTCGCCCGCCTTACCTCACCCCCAGCCTCGCCCCGCTCGGCTTGCCCCCTCTCCACGTTGGAGAGGGGGCGGCGAGGCCCGCGTCAGGGGGCCGAGCGGGGGTGAGGTCTCGCCCGCCTTACCTCACCCCCCGGCCTCGCCCCGCTCGGCCAAGAACCAGACTTCGGAAGTCTTCGAAGACTTCCGAAGTCTCCTGCGGGGCGCGCCTCTCCCTCACGCCCGCCTTATCTCACCCCTAGCCTCGCCCCGCTCGGCTTGCCCCCTCTCCACGTTGGAGAGGGGGCGGCGAGGCCCGCGTCAGGGGGCCGAGCGGGGGTGAGGTCCGTAGGGGCGTATTGCAATACGCCCCTACTAACAACCAACCACCACCCACCCGATCAATACTCCGGCGCGGTGAGGATGTCCAGTTCGTCCGGCGGCCAGTAGCGCAGGCGGGCGACCCCTTTGATCGCGCTGCGCTGCACCGGCCCGAACGAGTGACTGTCCAGGCTGTGACTGCGGTTGTCGCCGAGCACGAAGTACTCGTCTGATCCTAGCTCCCAGGTGCCATTGCACGAGCGGGACGTGCAGAACTCCGCCACATACGGCTCTTCGAGCAACTGCCCGTTCACATAGACGCGGCCCTCGCGCAGGGTGACGGTCTCGCCCGGCAGCCCAATCACCCGCTTGATCAGCAGTTCGTCCTGGCGCGGCGAGTCCAGCACGACGACATCCCCGCGCGACGGCCCGCCCAGCAGCATGGTCACCCGATCCACGATGACGCGCTCGCTGGTGGAGAAGGTCGGCTCCATGCTGGCCCCGTCCACCACGTAGCGCGGCAGCAGCGTGTCCATGCTCAGCCGCACGACCATGACAATCAGCACAAGCTGCAGGAGTTCTCTCAGCAGCGATTTCGTGCGCCACGAGGGCTTATCCGGCTCTTCTGCTGCCGGCCCACCCGGTGGCGAGAGTAAGTCTGGCCTATCCCATGCATCCATACGCGCGAGTCCTGACTGATGCCGCCAAACACTTCTGATTGTACAGTGAATGCTCGCTTGCTGGCCCCTTTTCAGCGAACTCTCATGTTCATAGCGGCTCCGGGGCGCTGACGGTACAATCTCGCCGTATCGTGGCAATTCACGGCACGTCTGCGCGCAACGATGGGAGCGGAGCCATGCACATTCTGGTGACGGGTGGGGCGGGGTATGTCGGGTCGGCGGCAGCAGCGCATTTCCTGGCGGCGGGCCACCGCGTGACCGTCTACGACAGCCTGGTGAAGGGTCACCGCGCGGCCATCCCCGACGGCGCCGCCTTTGTGCGCGGCGACGTGGGCGACGCCGGCGCGCTGGACACGCTCTTGCAGATGGGCGGCTTCGACGCGGTGGCCCATTTCGCCGCGTTCATCGAAGCGGGTGAGTCCATGCAGCAACCTGGCAAGTACTTCCGCAACAATGTGGTCAACACGCAGACGCTGCTCGACGCCATGATCCGGCACGGTGTGCGTCGCTTCCTGTTCTCGTCCAGCGCGGGCGTCTACGCCAGCAAGAGCGCGCCCCTGGTCGAAGAAGACCCGGTTGGCCCGGCCAGCGTCTACGGCGAGACCAAGCTGATGATCGAGCGCATGTTGGACTGGTACCATCGCCAGGTGGGGCTGCAATACGCCGCGCTGCGCTATTTCAACGCCTGCGGGGCCATGCTCGATGGCGCAGGGGAGCCTGTGCGCGGCGAAGACCACGACCCAGAGACGCACGTCATCCCCCTGGCCCTGCAGGTGCCGCTGGGCCAGCGCGACGCCTTCTACATCTTCGGGACGGACTACCGCACGCCGGACGGCACCTGCATCCGCGACTACGTGCACATCGAAGACCTGGCCTCGGCGCATGTGCTGGCATTGGAGGCGCTTGGCGCGCAGCGCGACCGCATGATCTACAACCTGGGCAACGGGCGCGGCTACACCGTGCGCCAGGTGGCCGACATCGCCCGCGAAGTCACGGGGGTGGACTTCCCGGTGATCGAGACCGACCGCCGCCCCGGCGATGCGGATATGCTGGTCGCCTCGTCGGAGCGGATCAACGACGAACTGGGCTGGGAGCCGCGCATCCCTGACCTGCACCAGATCATCGCTTCGGCCTGGGCCTGGCACACAGCGCGGCCCAACGGCTACGGCGACAAACGCTGAGGCCAGTGAGCGGGCGTCTGATGCACATCGCCTTCAACGGCTGGTTCTGGGATCAGCCGCACACCGGCAGCGGCCAATACCTGCGCCACCTGCTGGCAGCGCTGCACGAGTGCGCACCGGAACACCGCCTGACGCTGGTTGTCCCCGCGCGCGTGACCACCCTGGAAGCCCTGCCGCCCCAGGTGGACGTGCTGCCCATGCCGACGCGCGGCAGTGGTCACCTGGGCAAAGTGTGGTTCGAGCAGCGATCATTCCCTCGCGCTGTCGCCCGCCTTCATGCCGACATCGCCCACGTGCCCTACTGGGGGCCGCCGCTGCGCTCGCCCGCCCCGTTGATCTGCACCGTTCTGGATGTGATCCCGCTGATGGTGCCCGAATACAACAGCGGGCTGCGCAACCGGCTCTACACCAGCCTGGTGCGCGCGGCGGCGCGCGGCGCGGATCGCCTGCTGACCCTCTCCGCCGAGGGCCAGCGCCAGATCGCGGCGCGGGTCGGCGTTCCGGCGGAGCGGGTGACGGTCACGCCGCTGGCCGCTGACAGGGTGTTCCACCCGGAGCCAGGGGGCGAACGCGACGCCGAAGTGCGTGCGCGCTACGGCCTGGACGACGTAGACGACTTCGTGCTCTACCTGGGCGCGTATGCCATCCACAAGAACGTGCGCCAGCTTCTAGCCGCCTACACTTACGTGGCGCAGGGCTTGCCGGAGGTACCGCTGGCCCTGGCCGGGCACAGGCCCGCCGCCTGGGGCACGCCGCGCTTCCCCGACCTACCCGCCTACGTTGAAGAGCTGGGCCTGGCCCCTTACGTGCGCTGGATCGGCCCGGTAGACGAGGCGGACAAGCCCGCCCTCTACCGGCTGGCCAGCGTCTTCGCCTTCCCCAGTCTGCTGGAGGGCTTCGGGCTGGGGCCGCTGGAGGCAATGGCCAGCGGCACGCCGGTCGTCGCCTGCGAAGCGTCGTCCATCCCCGAAGTGGCCGGCGACGCCGCCCTCCTGGTCGCGCCGGGCGACAGCCGGGCGATGGGCGGGGCCATCCTCTCGCTGCTCACTCAGCCGGAGCACGCCGCGACCATGCGCCAGCGGGGCCTGGCACGGGCGCGCGACTTCAGTTGGCGGGCAACGGCAGAGAGCACCCTCAGCGCCTACGAGCAGGTACTCCGCGCTCGCTGACGAAGCCTCACCCCCTGGCCTCGCGGCGCTCGGCCTGGAACAGACTTCCGAAGTTTCCGAAAACTTCGGAAGTCTGGCGTCCGAGCGCCTGCACGGGTAGGGGCGGGTTTGCAAACCCGCCCCTACACACGGTTCAGGGGCGGACAGCAGTGTGAGAAGCATTGAGAGGGCGACCGCAACCTCACCCCCTGGCCTCGCGGCGCTCGGCCTTTGCCCCTTGGCCCCTATCCCCCGGCCCCTTCCCCCAGCAAAGCTAGGGGAAGGGGGGAGCGGCTTGCCCGATCGTCCCCCCTCTAGCTCGGCTGGAGGGGGGATCGAGGGGGGAGGCTAAGGAGCACGCCCCTCGGGTCCACGAACGAGCTGTCAGGC
>JAGPFT010000198.1 GCA_018056405.1 Anaerolineae bacterium | reverse complement strand
GTCCAGCCCGAAGTCGCGTGGTGAAACGCGCCGCGAGAAGTCGTAGTAGACGCGGTAGGGGCCGAAGTCGCGCGTCTGGTAGCTCACGCCCGCCGCGCCAAGCCCGGCGGCGATGCGCGCGTCCAGTGCCGGGAAGTTCTGCGTGATCCACACGACGCGCGCCGCGGCCTCGACCTGGGCGCGGTACGGCGGGTAGCGGTCGGTGACGGGGCGGTTGCCCTGCGCGTCGTAGGGCAGCGCCGTATCGAGGATCAGCGCCTCGCCGGAGCGGAAGATGAGCCGGAACGAAGTCCAGTAAGCGGCGTAGCCATGCGCGTAACCCTCGGCGGCCAGGAAGTCGAGCAGCGGCCCGTCGTAGCGCGCCGGGACGCGCAGCGCCTCGACAAGCTGCGGCGTCAGGCCCGTCTCTGTCTGCGCGGCGCGGATGACGGTTCCCGCCTGGGCCGCCAGCAGCGCGGCCAACGCGCCTGCCGCAACAATCTTCCCGGCCCGTCGCAGCCGGTCGAGGCCCAATGCCACGCCCATAGCCGCCGGAACCCACAGCGGCAGCAGGTAGCGGCCCGTCGCGTCGGTGAACGGTGAGAGCAGGAACACGGCGGCGAAGACGCCGAACACCATCCACACCCAGCGCCGGGCGGGGTCGTAGGCCCCCCATCCCCGGCCCTTCCCCCGCGAGGGGGGCGCGCTGTTAACCTCACCCCCAGCCTCGCTGCGCTCGGCTTGCCCCCTCTCCGCCGGCGGAGAGGGGGCGGCGAGGCGCGTTAGCGCCGGGCGGGGGTGAGGTAAAGCGCGCAGCCGGGCCAGGCTCCCCGCCAGCCAATCCGTCACCAGGGCCGCATAGACCAGCGCTGCCACGAACGTCCCCGCTCCCAGCGCGAAGCCGGCTTCCCACGGCAGGCGCAGCCCGTAGAGCGCCGGCAGGCCCAGGCCGATCAGGGCAACCAACGCTTCCCCACGCGACACCGGATCGGCGTCGGGGGCGTGACCAAAACCGCCGAGCAGGAAGTCAAGCGAAGCCCAGTCGTGGCCCAGGTTGTACAGCCACCAGGGGGCGCTGCCAAGCAGAAAAGCGGCGGCGCACAGGGCGTAGCCGCGCCAGGGACGGCGGGTCAGGGTGCGCAGCCCCACCAGCCCGGCGACGCCGATGGAGACGATGATCGCCGCGTTGACCCACCAGCCGATCCCCGCCGCCAGGCCCAGCGCCGCCCAACGCCAGGGCGCATCGCGCCCCTCTACGGCGATCTGCCAGCTCCACAGCAGGACGAGGCTCCCCAGCAAAATCAGCTCGTTGTAGCCGCCGAGCGTGGCCGTGCCATACAGCGCGCCCAGCGGCGTGGGAATCGCCAGCAGCAGCAGGGCCATCAGCGCCACGCGCCGGCTGCCCGTCACCGTTCGCGCCAGCGCGTGGGCGGCAAGCAGCGCCAGCAGCGCCAGCACAAGCTGCACCGCGCGCATCGTCGCCACCGACTCCCCACCCAGGGCGAAGCCGCCCGCGACTAGCAGCGCGTCCAGGCTGCCCATATACGCCTGGCCGTAGTAGAAGGTGGGGATCGGCCGGCCCTGAGCGATGTGCCGCGCCATCAGGCCGACGACCGCCTCGTCGGAGTCGAAGGACACGCGCTCCCCGGCGATCAGCCAGGCGCGCAGCAGCGCGGCGACGAGCAGAATCGCCAGGAGAACGAGCATTGGAGCATGGCGCTTGGGCAGGCGCATCGGTGCATTCGCTGAGTCTGGTGTGTGCAAGACCTGTCAGCCTGGCGGGGCGTATGCGATACGCCCCTACCTGGCCTCACCCCTGCTCGGCCCACTGACGCGGGCCTCGCTGCCCCCTCTCCACGACGTGGAGGGGGGGCAAGCCGAGCGCAGCGAGACTGGGGGTGAGGCTATCGGGCGGCTTCAAGTGAGTCGCCTGGCGAGCGACCCCCTTGGGCGCTGCGGACGATAAGAATCCCGTAAAATCTACAACGGAACGGCCCATCGCGCATCTGAAATATGGTAGGCTATGGACGATCACGACATCTCCAGGCGCGCGGTGCGCCTGATCACCCGGTCACCGAGCGAGGACTCCATGAGCAGCAACAGCTTGAGCTTCTCCCTGAACACCAGCGCCCGCGCCCAGCAAGAGGCCGCCCCGTCCGGCGGCGTGCAGCACGAGCGGGTGATCATTATCGGCTCCGGCCCCGCCGGGCTGACCGCCGCCCTCTACACGGCGCGGGCCAACCTCAACCCGCTGGTCATCGCCGGGCATGAATTGGGCGGGCAGGTCTCGCTGACCTACGAGATCGAGAATTACCCCGGCTTCCCGCAGGCGTTGAGCGGGCAGGAACTCGTCGAGCAGATGAAGGCGCAGGCCGAGCGCTTCGGGGCGCGCCTCAAGCTGTACAGTGCGGTGACGGAAGTGGACTTCACGGGTGGCTCGCCTTTCCGCCTGAAGACCGACGATGGCGACGAGTACCTGGCCGACGCGGTGATCGTCACGGTGGGCGCGATGGCGCGCCGCCTCAACGTGCCGGGCGAAAAGGAGTTCACCGGCCACGGCGTCAGCTACTGCGCCACCTGTGATGGCTTTTTCTTCCGCGACCAGAACGTGGTCGTGGTCGGCGGCGGCGATTCGGCCCTCGAAGAGGCGCTGTTCCTGACTCGCTTCGCCAGGCGAGTGGATGTCATCCATCGCCGCGACCAACTGCGCGCCGGGGCCATGCTGCAAAAGCGCGCCCAGGCCAACGAGAAGATTCACTTCATCTGGGATACGGTCGTCGAGGAGATCGTCGGCGAGGACAAAGTGCGGGCGGTGCGCCTGCGCAACGTCAAGACGGACGAGGTGCGCGAGGTCCCGACCGACGGCGTGTTCATCTTCATCGGCCACGACCCCAACAGCGACCTGTTCCAGGGCCAGCTTGAGCGCGACGAGCACGGCTACGTGATCACCGACCGGCTGATGCGCACCAATGTCGAGGGCGTCTTCGCCGCCGGGGAGGTGCAGGATCGCATCTACCGCCAAGTGGCCACCTCGGTCGGGCAGGGCGCGGCGGCGGCCATGTCCGCTGAGCGCTGGCTGGCCGAGCACGAAGAGTAACGCGCGCGCCAGGCGTGTGACCAGGAGCCATGTTCTCCGCCGGGGGAGCATGGCTTTTCTGATCGTTTGAGGGTATCTTTCAGATTGGTCTGTAGCTGGTTGTGAGTCAGGAGTCATGAGTCTGGAGTCTTGAGAGGCCGTTTGAAAACTCGTGCGCCTGCCTTTGTCCCCATCCCCGGCCCTTCCCCCACGAGGAGGGAAGGGAGAACAGCGCACACGCTAAGCCCCTCTCTCCTTGTGGGGGAGGGGTTTGGGGTGGGGGAAACAACTGCTCAAATGGTCTCTGAGTCAGAGAGGAAGAGCTGACTCAAGACTCACGACTCCTACTTCATAACCTTCTCGTAAAGGTGACATGCTCATGCCCATTGCCCCCTGGCGACCCGGCCCCCTGATCTACGAGATCAACACCTGGACGTGGCTGCACGGCCTGAGCACCGCCCACCAGGAACCGATCACGCTGGGCACCGTGCCCGACGAGACGCTCGACGCCCTGGCCGCCTGGGGCTTCGACGCGGTGTGGCTGATGGGCGTCTGGGAGCGCAGCCCCGCCGGGCGGCAGCAATCCCTGGCTCAGCGCGGCCTGCTGGCTGAGTACCGCCGCGCCTTGCCCGATTTTGCGCCCCAGGATGTCGTCGGGTCGCCCTTCGCGGTGCGCCAGTACACGGTTGATGCGCGTCTAGGCGGGCCGGGCGAACTGGCGGCGTTGCGGGCGCGGCTGGCGGCGCGCGGACTGAAACTGATCCTCGACTACGTGCCCAATCACGTGGCCCGCGACCATGATTGGCTGCTCTCCGCGCCGGACTGCCTGCTCCAGAGCACAGGCCGCGACCTAGTTGAGCACCCGGAAATCTTCTTCGCCGGGCCGGAGGGACGCATCTTCGCGCACGGGCGTGACCCGCACTTTCCCCCCTGGACAGACACCGCGCAGATCAACGTCTTCAGCCCCGTCGTGCGCAACCGCGCCGCCACGACCCTGTTGGAGATCGCCGGGCAGTGCGACGGGCTGCGCTGCGACATGGCCATGCTGGTCACCAACCGCGTTTTCGCCCAGACCTGGGGCGAACGCGCCGGTTCCATCCCAGAGGCCGAGTTCTGGGAGGTGGTCATCCCCGCCGTCAAGGAGCAAAACCCCGATTTTCTGTTCCTGGCCGAGGTCTATTGGGACCTGGAATGGGAATTGCTGGCCCAGGGCTTCGACTATGCCTACGACAAGCGGCTGTACGACCGGCTGGTTGAGGGGTCGGCGCGGGCCGTCGGCGAGCACCTGCGCGCTGATCCGGTCTACCAGCGGCGCATGGTGCGCTTCACCGAGAATCACGACGAGCGCCGCGCGGCGGAGGCGCTGGGGCCGGGCCGCGACCGGGCCGCCGCCGCCCTGATTGCCACGCTGCCCGGCGCGACGTTGCTGCACGAGGGGCAGCTTGCCGGGCACCGCGTCCGGCTGCCGGTGCAGCTTGGCCGTCGCCCCGCCGAGCCGGACGATGCCGCGACGCTCACCTTCTACCGCGCCCTGCTCGCCGAGGTGGGGCATCCCGTCTTCCACGAGGGCACGTGGCGGTTGCGCGAGGCAACGCCCGCCTGGGACCTCAACGCCACGCACCGCAACCTGATCGCTTTCACCTGGCAGGCGGGCGAGGAGCGGCGGCTGGTCGTGGTGAACTACTCGGCGGCGTCAGCGCAGGGGCGGGTGCGCCTGCCCGATTTCGGGCTGGAAGGGCGGACGTGGGCGCTGCGCGACGCGCTGGAGGGGGCCGACTACCAGCGCAGCGGCGATGAGATGGTCTACGACGGGCTGTACGTGGACTTGCGGCCCTGGGGGGCGCACATCTTCAGCTTCCGCGCCTGAGCTGCTCCAGGAGATTGAGAGGCCGTTTGAGAACTCGTGCGCCTGCCTTTGCCCCCCATCCCCGGCCCTTCCCCCACGAGGGGGGAAGGGAGAAGATTGTTGACCCTAAGCCCCTCCCTCCTTGTGGGGTCAGGGGCGGACAGCACCGTGAGAAGCATTGAGATGGCGTCCGCTTAACCTCACCCCCTGGCCTCGCTGCGCTCGGCCTTTCCCCCTCTCCGTCAACGGAGAGGGGGAAGCGAGGCGCGCCAGCGCCGAGCGGGGGTGAGGTCAAGCGAAGACTTGCCCCAGACTATCAGCCGATCTCAACACCTGTCCGCCCCTGACCTCCTTGTGGGGGAGGGGTTTGGGGTGGGGGAAAACAACTTCTCAAATGGCCTCTGAGCGATGACTGGCGAAGTCAAGCCATTGGCAGAAATCAACCAGCAGGCAATCAGGCTGCTTTACCGGGAGTTGGGTGCCGTCAACGCAGTTCGCTTTCTCAAGCAGTTTACGGCGGGCTTCGGCGACTACACCAAAGAGCGAGATATGCTGTTCGACCAGAAGATGCTGGAAGAGATCGTGGGCGAGATCGAGAGTCAACGCCCGCAAGACACCTGAACCGCCCCTCAACGGGCGCTAATCGGGCAGCGAAGAAGGTGAGGGGGTAGGAGAAAGGGAACGGCGTGGAGGCTCCTCTCTCTGAGGATTCTATGACTCCGGCAGCAATCCCTGCGCCGCCAGGTAAGTTGCGATCAGATCGGCAGCCAGGGCGTGCCCGGCAGCGTTGAAGTGGTGGTCTTGCGCATAGTACAACGCCTGGCTCTGGGCGGCGGCCTGGAAGCCTGGCAGGAGATCAAGATACGCCGTTCCTTCAGGCACCACGTCGGCTAGCGCACGGTTTGGCGCGTCGCGCTCCAGAACCTCCGCCGACTGCGCGACCTGTGCCCACAGCCGATCTTCGCTCTGGAAGTGCTCCGGCAGACAGACTACCACTAGCCGCGCCCCGGCGCGCGTTGTGGCAACACGCATCCGTTCCAGCAGGAGGCCGGTCAACTGCCAGGCCCGCTCCCAGGCCCGCTCCTCACGCGGGAGCAGGTGAGCGCGGTAGATCGGCAGGACTTTGCCCCAGTCAGTATCAATCAGAG
>JAGPFT010000197.1 GCA_018056405.1 Anaerolineae bacterium | reverse complement strand
TTTCTAACCCCTATTCCCCCGGCCCCCTTTCCCCGCAAGCGGAGAAAGGGGGAGCAAGATCAAGTCCCTCCCTGCTGGCGGGGAGGGATTTAGGGTGGGGTTGTCCTTCTTCTCAAACGGTCCTAAGAGGCCATTTGAGAGGTTGGTTTGTTTCCCCCACCCTAAACCCCTCCTCCACAAGGAGGTCAGGGGCGGACAGGTGTTGAGATCGGCTGATAGTCTGGGGCAGGTCTTCGCTTTACCTCACCCCCGCTTGGCGCTGGCGCGCCTCGCTGCCCCCTCTCCGTTGACGGAGAGGGGGGTGGGGTGAGGTTTCCGCATGGTCTCTAAGGGTCGCTGTTCTGGCGTGATAGCCAGCGTTTCGCCGTGTCATGGGTTCAGCGTAGGGGCGGGTTTGCAAACCCGCCCCTACTACTGCCTGTTCGGCCTGACAAACCTCTCCCATCCCGCTGTTTTCTCCACGCAGGCGCGCGTAGCAACGCTACCCCCGCACCTTCGCCTTGCCAACACGAACGCAGAGCGGGCGTAGGTTGTCGTTTCAAGGCGGGCCGCTACAATTGAGAAACTCCTGCGCGCGGGCCTCACTCACTCGCTGCGCTGTGACAAAGGACAGCCGCCATGTTCTACGGCAGAGTGGATGTCTATTGGCCCAGTGGCCCCATCGAAAGCTACCGCCTCAACAAGACCGCGGTGGCCGTGGGGCGCTCGACGGGCAATGACATTGTGCTCGATACGACCGGAATCTCGCGCTACCACATCAAGTTCACTTTCAACGAGTACCAGGCCCGGCTGGAAGACCTGGACTCGGCCAACGGCACCTATGTGGACGGCATGCGACTGCCCCCCCACGAATCCTACGTGCTGCGCGGCGGTGAAGAGATTCAGATTGGCGACATCCGCTTGATTTACCATCCTCCCGCCGCGCTGGACAGCAGTGGGGCCGAGGAGATCACGCAGCGGGTCGTGTTGGCGCGCACGACCTATCGCGTGGCTCTGGAAGGACCGGATATGGCCGTTGCGCCGGGGGCGCACGTCCAGGCGGTGCTCAAGGTCGAGAATACCGGCGAGCAAACCGATCGCTATTTCATTGAGATAGACGGGCTGCCCAAAGACTGGGTGCGCGTGGATCGGGCCGAAATGGAGCTGTCGGCGGGCGAGGTGGGCCAGGCGGTCATCAGCTTCAAACCGCTGCGGCGCAGCGAGACGCACCCCGGAGACTATCCTTTCGTCGTGCGCGTGCGGGCCAAGTCCACTCCCGCCGACACGGTAGACGCGCCGGCAGTGCTGGCCGTGCTACCCTTCAGCGGGTTCGGCATGGCGTTGGGCAGCGAGCGCCTGCTCAACGGGGAGCCGCTCAAGGTCTTCCTGCACAACCAGGGCAACGCCCCGCTGCCCATTGATCTTGGCGGCGCAGACCGGGGCAATGCGCTCGTTGTCGAGTTGTCGGCGGCGCATGTGGCACTCATGCCCGGCCAGCGGCAGACGGTGACCGGTGCAGTCTACAGCCGGCGGCGGAAGCTGTTTGGAGCGCCGTCGGTGCGCGAATTCGCCGTGATCGCCCGCTCGCGCGACCCATCGGGCTTCACGGCGTCGGTGCCGGGCACCTACGTCGAGCGCGGGATGCTGCCGGGCTGGTTGCCCGTGTTGCTGTTGCCACTGTTGGTCATTGGCGCGCTGGCAGCGGTAATAGCGGCGTTGTTTGTGCTGGATCGGGCGGGCGAAGAGACGCCCGTGCCCGTGCAGCCGGCGATCAGCGCCTACGCTCTTTCCGCGAACGATATTATGCTGGGCGAGACTGTCACAGTGACCTGGACAGTGAGCGATGCCAGGTCTCTGCTGCTGCGAGTGACGGGTGCCGCAGGGGAGCAACGGATCGCGCTGCCCACGGATGTGTCTGCCTACACGCTGACCCTGGAATCGAGCGGGCGCTATTCCGTCACGCTGGAAGCCCGGCATGATGAGGAGAGCGCGGTCAGCGCAGTCGGCGAGATCAGCGTGCGCCCGGCGGTGTCGCTCGCCGTCGAAGTGGTGGGCGGCGGGGAGTTGGTGCGCCATGTCGTCCAGGAGGTGCAGCTCACCTGGACGGTCAATGGGGCGCAGCCCTACGAGGGCGGTTACTTGATCTGGGCGACCAGCCCAGATGCTGCGGGCAACCTGCTGGTGGCCCCTATGCCCCTCAGCGGGCAGCAGCGTGTTCGCGTGACGCCTGATGGCGATCAGGCCGAATGGCTGGTGACGCTACACGCGCAGGGCTATGATGGGGTCAGCACCAGTGTGACCCAGAAGGTGCCCATCGGCCTCCCGGTGTGCGAATTGAGCGCCGAGAAGACCATTGTGCGCAGCGGCCCCGGTCAGCACTATCCGGCGATTCTGCCTCCCCAACCATTGGAAGGTTCGGCCCTGGGCACGCTGTCTTACTCACCGGTGGCGCGCGACCCTTCAGGGGCCTGGCTACAGGTAGAGACAGACGTTGAAGGACGGTTGGGCTGGGTGCCGCTGGCTGACTTCGCCTGCACGAATTTCGACCCGCAACGCCTGGTGACGACGACGGACTATCCCTTGCTGCCCACGCCAACAGCAACCCCTACGCCCACGCCTTCGCCGACCGCCCGGCCTGCGACCGCTACGCCAACCAGCGTGATTCTGCCGACTGTGCTCCCCAGCGCGACAACGAGTCCTGTGCGCGGCAGGTGAGCGCGGCAGTTGTTTTTTCACTCGCCGGGTGTGGATGCACCCTGAGCGCGCCGCGCGTTGCGAAAACAGGCCCCTGATGGCGTACAATAGGAGTGGGCAACCATCACCGGTGTGCTGGTGCCTCTGAGCGGGGCCGGAACCCGCCAGCCCGATCCAACGTCTTATTTGGAGACCATTTGAGAAGTTGTTCCCCTCTCACCCCAAACCCCTCCCCCACAAGGAGGGAGGAGCCTGGAGTGCGCGCTTTTCTCCCTTCTCCCCTCGTGGGGGAAGGGCCGGGGATGGGGGAAAGAGGCAGGGATAAGGCCTCTCAAACGGCCTCTTAGCGGTCCGCTGATGATCCGGGAGCCTTATGAGGAATGCCGTGAGCCGCCGTCTGACTCTGCTGACTCTGCTGCTGGTGCTGTTCGCGCCGCTGCTAACCGCTTTCTCCCCAGAGCGCCAGGCTTCGTCTGAGATCGATCTGGCGATCAGCGCCGGGTATGGCGGGTACTACCGGCGCGAGCAGTGGACGCCCCTGCGGGTGAGCGTGGCGAACTCCGGCGACGACTTTTCCGGCGTGATCCGCGTGCGCGCAGACAGCGCAAGCGGCATCGCCGAGGCGGAGTACCGCACCCCGCTGGAACTGCCGCGCGGCTCGCGCAAACAGGTGTTCGTCTATATCTCTCTGGAGACGTATTCGCGGGCGCTCAACGTGGAATTGGTGGATCGCGCCGGGCGGGTCGTTGCCCGCCGCAGCGCCTCTCTGCACATGGCCGGGCGTGAGGATTTGATCTATGTCGTCGTGACCGAATCCGCGCTGGGCGCGGCGGACATGACCGTGCGGACTCCTGGCACCGGCGCGGTCTACCAGGCAAGCTGGCGCGTGGAGTACATCCCGGCGATGGCCGAAGCCTTGCTGGGCGTGGATGTGCTGCTGGTGCATGACGCCGACACCGGGGCGCTGAGCGCCGAGCAGACGGCGGCCATCGAGCAGTGGGTGTTGGCAGGTGGGCATCTGATCGTGGCCGGGGGCGAGGCCTGGCAGCGTACCACAGCAGGGCTGGGCGCGCTGTTGCCGGTCGAGCCGCGCGGCACGGTTGTGCTGGAGTCCCTTGACGCATTGGCCGGGTACGTGGGGCTGCCCGCCGACCCGCTGGTTGCGCGCACCACTGCCGTCACTGGCGCGCTCAAGCCGGGCGCGCGGGCGCTGGTGATGCAGGGCGACGTGCCGCTGTTGGCTCGCCGCCCGCTGGGCGCTGGGGTCGTAGACTTCCTGGCCGCCGAACCGAACGCCGAACCGCTGCGTTCGTGGGCCGGCAAGAGCGAGCTATGGTGTGCGCTGATTGCCTCTGTGGGGCAACAGCCAAGCTGGTCATCCGGCTTCCGCAACTGGACGACGGCCCGCGAGGCCACGCTGACCCTGTTCCGCACCGTGCTGCCGAGTTTCGGGCAGATGAGCCTGTTCTTGCTGGCCTATATCGTGCTCGTCGGTCCGGCCAACTACCTGGTGCTGCGGCGGCTGAACAGGCGTGAATGGGCCTGGGTGACCATTCCGGGGCTGGTGCTGCTGTTCAGCGTGCTGGCCTACAACCTGGGCTTCAACCTGCGTGGCAGCGAGCCGACCGTCAACCGGCTGGCGGTGGTGCGCGTCTGGCCCGGTGCGGAGCAGGCGCAGGTCAGGGGGCTGATCGGCGTGCAATCCTCGCGGCGCGACACCTACGATCTCGTCGTAGAGCGCGGTTACGCGCTGCGCACGCTGCCCGAAGTGGGTCTGGGGCTGGATGTCGCCGCCGTGCTCAACCAGGAGACGCGCTACAGCGCCAGTTCCGTGCTCATTGACGCAGGGACGATTGCCAGCTTCGCTGTGGATGGCTTCACAACCGCGCCCCAGGTGAGCGGCGAGGCCACGTGGACTCTGGCCAGCGGGCTGGCTCCACGCATTGCCGGCACTGTCACCAACCAGAGCGGGGAGACGCTGCGCGACGCCGTGCTCCTGATCAAGGGCGAGTCGCGCTTTCTGGGTGATCTGGCTCCCGGCAGCACGGCGACCTTCGACATCGCTATCGGCCCGCAAGACCCCGGCCCGTTGGCTCTGGGCAGCTCCCTCCCGCAGCAGGCTTTGTACATGACGCCTCCCTGGCAATTCGCGCGCAGCGTGCCCGGCTGGTGTTTTGACTATCGCGGCATTCCGCTGACGATGGCTGATGTCATGCGCGGCGAGCCGTTCGCCTGCGCCTCGACCGGCGTTTCGGAGCGCCAGCAGGAGATTCGGCGGCGTTACCGGCTGCTGGCGTCGCTGGCGGTGGACTACGATCTGAGCGGCGGGCGCGACATGGGCGCTTACCTCTTCGCCTGGACGGACATGCCCCTGGTGGGCGTGGAGATGCCGGGCGTCTCGGCGAAGTTCGAGGATACCACGCTGCTGATCGTCGAGTTGCCCGTCGCCGTCAAAGCGGCGAGCGATGTCATCGAGGTGCCGCCCGGCCTGACTACATGGGCGGTGGCGGACACGGACGATCCCCGGACGCAGATTGACATCACGCCGGACTCCTTTGACGTATATCCCGATATATTTGCCGTCTTCCAGTTCATGCCCATGCCAGGAGCGCGGCTGAGTCGCGTGGACGCGCTGGACATCCTGTTCGAGGGGCAGGGGGAGTTGCGCGTCGAGCTATGGGACTGGGCCGCCCAGGAGTGGGTCGAGGTGACACTGGACGAGCAATCCACGACGACGACCATCGCTCCGGCGGCGCGTTTCGCCGGGCCGGAGAACGCAGTCAAGGTGCGCATCTCACCGGCAGGCGGTTTGGCATACAATAACGTCGAGTACGTGCGCGTCGCCTATCGCGGGCAGTTGGCTCGTTAGCCGGACATGGCCCCTTTGAGAAGCGCGGGTCTGCGGTGCACCTCCTCCCTAAGTCCCCTCTCTGCGCGCGAAGAGGAGACTTAACCGCACAGTGACTTCCCCTCTCCGCTTACGGAGAGGGGGAAGAGCCGAGCGTAGCGAGGCCAGGGGGTGAGGTTCTCAGAGACCGTTTGAAAAGTTTTTTCCCCCGCCCCAAACTTCTCCCCCACAAGGGGGAAGGGGCGGACAGGCGTTGAGATCGGCTGATAGTCTGGGGCAGGTCTTCACTTGACCTCACCCCCGCTCGGCGCTGGTGCGCCTCGCCGCCCCCTCTCCGTTTACGGAGAGGGGGAAGAGCCGAGCGTAGCGAGGCCAGGGGGTGAGGTTGATCGGTCGCCCTCTCAATGCTTCTCACGCTGCTGTCCGCCCCTGAACCCACAAGGGGGAGGGGCCTGGAGTGCGCGCTTTTCTCCCTTCCCCCCACGAGGGGGAAAGGGCCTGGAGATGGGGGGAAGAGGCAGATATAAGGCTTCTCAAACGGCCTCTCAGAG
>JAGPFT010000196.1 GCA_018056405.1 Anaerolineae bacterium | reverse complement strand
GGATGGACTCGGCCAGCAGGTACGCCTCTTCCTGGCTGACCAGCAACTTCTGGCGGAAGAGGTTGATCATGATCGGAATCTTGATGACGCTGCGCGCGCTGTGCGGCACGTCGGCCAGGATTTCCACGTCTTCGCCGGTCGCCAGGTCCATGACGTACACCGAAGCCATCGTCTGCGCGCCGTCGTAGGCGAAGCCCATGCGCGTCATCAGATCGATCATCGCCCGACGCAGCGAGGAAATGTCGCGGTCGCCGGCGCGCAGGTCTTCAGTGGGCAGCACGACGCGGCGATCAGCCGCCTCCGGCTCGAAGAGGGCGCGATGAATGAGCGGGATGGCCGCGTCAATGTCCAGCCGCTTGCCGGAACGCCCAGCGCTGAAGGTCAGCGTGTCCAGGTTGTACTCCGCCCCGCCGGGCCGCGCGTCGTAGCGGTCGGCGATCTTTTCCAGATACTCACGCAGCGCCCCTTCCGGGTACTCCGCGATCAGCCGCACGCTGACCGCCGCCACAGGCCGCCGTCCCAGATAATTCCAGAAACCAGCCCAGAAGCTCTGCGCCTGAGTGCTCTGGGCGCGAGCTTCAGCCAGCATCACATCGCTGGCCACGCGAAAACCGATCTCCTCTGGATAGAGGACGATGGGGCTGCCTTCGTAGCTAAGCTGGATCGGCTGCTTGAGATACACGGCCTCCCAGCGCGCCCGCGCGTCAGCCTCGCTCAGTCCGCCCACCGCGACTCCTGCCACCGTCAGATCGGTGGGCAACGAATCGCGCGTGTCGCTGTAGGCGACCAGTTCCAGCATCGCCAGCACAATCGCCACCAGCAGCAGCAGTGCCGAGACGATCTCCAGCACAGGGAGTTGGAAGCCGCGCCGCCGCTCGCCTAGCTGTCCGTAGTCCATGTCCTTCACTCCCGCATCATTCCGGCCTCACTCGCGCGTCACGCCCTCCCCAAGGGGTACGCGCAGAACCTGTCAGGGAGGGGCGCACTGCTCTGCTGCGCCCCCGTAGGGGCGTATGGCGATACGCCCCATATGCGTCAACTTAAGCCTGGCTGTGCGGGCCTCATCCCCTCAATCCCCCTCTCCAGCCGAGCTAGAGAGGGAGACTTTGACCGCTGATTGGGGCGTTTTCCCCCTCCCTGGCTTGGCCGGGGAGGCGGCCAGGGGGAGGGGCCTTCCGCCCGTATCGCGTGCCCAGAAGCCTTAAGTTGGTGCACAGAGCGTATTGCAATCCACCCCTACGGGCCTCACCTCGCCCCGTGTCAAGCGGGTGGCTGACAATCCTTATGCGCACCCTGCCCAGCCGCCGCGTCAAGCGCCAGGGCAATCGCCCGCTCGTGCAACGCCGCCACCGGCGGCAGATTGTCGGGGGCCGCCCAGCGGTAGCTGATCAGCTCGCCGCACAGCCGGATCGCCTGATCGGCCCTGTCCTGCTCCAGCAGGAAGACGACATCCAGGTGCCGGCGCCATTTCACCCCCTGCACGATCAGCAGCGGACGCACCGCGCGCACGCGCAGCCCCATCTCCTCGGCGAACTCCCGCTCGACGGTGCACGCCGGGTCTTCGTCGCGGGCCATCCACCCGCCGGGCAGACCCCAGGGCATTCGCCCGTGATAGACGTGCTCAACCAGCAGCACGTGTGTCCGCTCGGCGTCGAGCAGTACCCCGACCACGCCGCAGGTGAAGCGCGGCTGCACCAGCCGGACGGCGCGTTGCAGCGCCGTGCCCGCCCAGGGGTAGCGGCGCAGCAGCCCGGCGATGCGTTGCTGCCAGCGTCCTATCGGACTGGAAGGATCGCAGCCCATCCCCGCGCCGCTCATGGTCATCCTTTCGCCCCGGCCCGCGCCGAACCGGGAAAGCAAAAAGGCCAACCGCGCCATCCTTACGGCACACAGTGGCCCCCCACATCCCGCACCTGTTCGCTTGCTTGCGGTCGGCGCTAGTGTAGCGCGGCGGGCGCGAAACGCCAAGAGGCGGCGTGCAAGACGATCGGGCGGTAGGGGCGCTGCTCCGCTGCGCCCTGGTTCACCTCACCCCCTGGCCTCGCTACGCTCGGCTCTTCCCCCTCTCCGTTGACGGAGAGGGGGCGGCGAGGCGCGCCAGCGCCAGCCGGGGGTGAGGTAAACGAAGCAAGCCGGCCTTTATGCTTTCTGGATGGCTGTCCGCCCCTGAAGCTTTGCTGGAAGAAGGAGCCGGCGGATGGGGGCGTTCTGGCGATTGCCCGGCAGCTTGTTCGCAGACCCCGCGCGCAAAGCGCCGTGCGGCACGATGCAGTATAATGCACACCGTGCGCCTGCCATGAACTGCGCGCGTCCCTTCCACGCGCGGGCGGGTGTGCTATACTGGGCCTGATGCGGCCAGTCAGCGCCCCGCCGGAGTGCTGACGGCTGAAGGCTGTTTGCAGGGGATACGGTATGGACTCTGCGCCTGAATTCCTCAATCTGTTCGTCGAGCCAACGGGCGAGCTGATCTACTTCCTGGCGGTGATCGCCATCAGCCAGGCGACCATGCTCATGGCGCTCGGCCAGCGTTTGCGTGGCGCGAGAGAACGCGCCGCCGGGCGCTATGCGGCACTGCTCGGTGCGGTGATGCTGGCCTGGATCGCAATGGGCATCGGCGGGCTGTATTCGCTGGTGACTGACACCCCGGACGAGGCCGTGTTGCCCCCGCTGGAGCGCGCCGTCAACGCCGCAGTGGTCTTGCTGGCGGGCGCGGCCCTGCTCGCCGCCGACAGCGAGAAGCGCGAGCATTGGCTGTGGCGCGCTGTCGGGGCGCTCACCGGTGTGCTGGTCGCCGCCTACGCAGTCACGGCGGTGCAGTGGCACGACCTGGCCGCCAGCCACGACTTCAACCAGCACGCCCTCGGCTTCGCCTGGACGCTCGTGCCGGGGTTGTTGATTCTCGTCTTCATCGGGCTGCTGCTCACCCGTTACAAGCAGACGGCAGACATCCCGCTCAAGCTGATCTTCTTCGCCGTGCTGCTGATCGGCTACGGCTATACCCTCGCCCGCATCAGCAGCGGCGAGCTTACCGGGCATACGTCGGGCGCGCTGCGCCTGGCCTTCCTGACAGCCATGCCCGTCGTGACCATTGTCGTCTACCGGCTGGTGCTCGACCGGCTGACCGCGGCCATTGACGAGGTGTCGGAGTACGCCGAGGCCATCTCGCGCCCACAGGTGGCAGTTGCCGCCCTGGATCAGGCCCGCATGCAGCCAGCGGGCCGGGCGCGCCTCGCCGACGCCTCCGAGTCCATGACTCTGCTCAAGGCTATTGGCCTGATGCTGGAGAACGAAGACCCCGACTACATCCCGCGCCAGATCGCCACCGCCATGGCCAGCGTGCTCAAGGCCGACGTAGCCGTGCTGGTCACGCCTGACGAGGGACACTGGGCCGACGTGCTGGCCGCCTACGATCACGTGCAGCAACGGCTCATCCCTGGCCTGGCCCTCAACCTCGACGAGCAGCCGACCCTGCGCGAGGCCATCGCCGAGCGGATGCAGCGCACGCTGCTGCCCGACCGCAACGTGGACGAACTGGTTGATCTCTACACGCGCCTGGACATCAGCCAGTTGGGGCCGGCCTACATCCAGCCATTACTGCGCGCCGGCAAGGTCGTCGGCGTCGCCCTGATCGGCCTGCCCTACACCAACCGCGAGCTAACCGAGAGCGAGACCATCCTGCTCGAAGGGCTGGCCCCCATCGCCGCCCGCCTGCTGACGCTGAGCCGCGCCGCCCAGCGCGTCCGTCTCGAGGCGGAAGGCGAGGCGATCAAGGCTATCGTCGAGGACACCGCGCCGGACGCACTCGACCAGCAGAGCGTCCTCGCCGTTCGCCAAGAGATGCAGGCCAGCCTGGAACTGGCCCAGGAGCAGATTGGCGAGCTAAACCGCATGGTGCGCGATCTGCAGGTCGAGCTAGATTACGAGCGCAGCCGCGTCGCCCAACTGCTCGAAGACGGCGACGAAGCGATGTCCATCACCCAGCGCCTCGATGCGTTGTCGCACGAGCGGAGGGAACTGGCCGCCGAGCGCGAGCAGCTTGCCAGGGCGCTACAGGAAGCGCAGGCGACCCTGATCAGCGCGACGGGCGCCGGCGACGCCGACATGTATGCCACCCTGAACGAGACGCTCAAGCGCGAGCGCGACGAATTGCAGGTGCAGCGGGCCAAGCTGGAGCGCCAGCTTCAGGACATCCGCGACGCCAAAGATGCCGCCGTGCCGCTGGCGCTGCGCGAAATGCTCGCCGAACTCAGCGACGACAAGACGCGGCTGGCCGCCGAGCGCGACGAAATGCAGCGCGCGCTGGACGAGGTGCAGGGGCAGTTGCAGGCCCTGGGCATTGAGGGCGGCCCGCTGGCTGTGGCTAAGGCGCTGGGCCAGCTTACTGACGAGCGCAACTACTACAAGACCCGCGCCGAGAAGATCGCCAAAGAGCGCGATCTGCTGCTCGCCGAACGCAAAAAGCTGGAAGATAAGCTGGAGCGCGAAGCCGAGCGCGAAGCCCAGCTTGCCGCTCTGGAAGCCGACCTGCGCCGCCTGGCAACCGACCGCGAGGCCCTGATCAAGCAGCGCGACCAGATACGCCTGGAACGCGATGAACTGCTCAAGGCGCGCGATCACTGGTACGACCAGCGCACGCGCCTGATCGCCGAGGCGACAGTCGTCCAGGGCGAGCTAGAAGACGTGATGTTCGAGCTGAACCAGGCCAACGCCCGCTACCGCCAACTGAGTGAGGCTCGCGCTGCCATCGAAGCCGAGCGCGACCGCCTGCTGGCCGAAAACACCGCCCTGCGTACCGAACGCGACCAATTGCTCGCCCGTGCCGAAGGCGACCGCGAACTACTCGGACAGCTTGGCACGGACGGCGTGGGCACCCTGAAAGCGATGATTGACGAACTAACCGGCGAGCGCCAGACCCTGGAGCAGCAGCTTCTGCAGGTCAAAGAAGACCTCGGCGCGCTGGCTCACCAGCAGGCCACACGCCCCAGCGCCGCCGTCAGCGGGCACACGCAGCCCATCGCCCCGGCCAACGCCGAAGTCGTCATGTCCATCGCCCAGGAATTGCGCACGCCGATGAGTTCGATCATGGGCTACACTGAGCTACTGCTCAGCGAATCGGTGGGCATCCTCGGCGCACTGCAACGTCAGTTCTTGCAGCGCGTCCAGGCCAACGTAGACCGGCTGACGCACCTGGTCAACGACCTGATCAGCATCACCCGCCTGGACTCCGAAGAACTGCGCCTGGAACCAGCGACCATTGACATGCTCGAAGTGATCGAGGACGCTATCACCGCCGCCGGGACGCGCTTCCGCGAGAAGGGCATCACTCTGCACATGCGCCTCAGCGATGCCTTGCCAGCGCTGCACGCCGACCGCGACGCCATGCACCAGGTGATCATGCAGCTCCTCTCCAACGCCTACCTGGCCTCACCGACCAACGGCGAGGTGTCTATCACCGCCCGCTTCCTGGCCCACTACTCCCCGCCCGTCGCCGACGACACGGGAATGCTCCCGGAACCAGCAGATTGCATCATGGTCGCCATCACCGACCAGGGGGGCGGCGTGCCGCCGGAGGAGCAGCGCCGTGTCTTCGGGCGGCTCTACCGCGCCGACAACCCGCTGATCGAGGGCATCGGCGACACGGGCGTAGGCCTGTCCATCGCCAAGGCGCTTGTTGAGGCGCACGGCGGCACTATCTGGCTCGAAAGCGAACATGGCAAGGGGAGCACCTTCAGCTTTGTCCTGCCCCTGACCGCGCAGTATTCCCCTGCCGAGGAGGCTTAGCCGCGATGGATCGTCGCCGCGACCGCAACAACGAACTCATCGTCGCCATTGCTGTCATTGGCACGCTGGCCCTGGCCCTGACCTTCGGCATCATCCTGTCGCTGAGCCGCACAATAGATAATGAGAGCGATGACCAGGCGACGAGCACCGCCGTCGCTCAGTTTCTACCCAGCCTTACCCCAACCGTCACCAACAGTCCGACGCCGACCGCGCCGCCCTCAGCGACGCCAGAGCCGCCCACGCCGACCGACACGGCGGAACCGTCCGCCACGCCCGAAGTGATCATCATCGTGGTCACGG
>JAGPFT010000195.1 GCA_018056405.1 Anaerolineae bacterium | reverse complement strand
CGGCACCGCCGATGAGATCGCGCAGAAAAGCGATCAACTCGCGCGCCGTGAACGGCTTGGCCAGCAGGCCCTGCACGTCCCCCGTCTGGGCGCGTTCAAGCTGTTCTGCATCGTCCGACATCATGATCACAGGCAGATCGGGCCTGATCTGGCGGATGAGGTCCACCAACGCCTGAGACCCCATGCCGGCCAGGTCGCAATCCAACAGGACGGCGTGATACTGGCTGTGCAGCAGGGCCTCCTGGGCCGCCTGGCCGTTGGCCGCCAGGTTGACGCGGAACTGGCCCGTGCTCTCTAGCGCCTGTTTGAGCGTGACGATGAACGAGATATTGGCGTCAATCAACAAAAGACGTGTGATCATGGTCGGCCCGCCCGATCTGGGTAACGTGTGTAACTCGATTGTACTGCGAGCCAGGGTGGGGGGCAATCGGGTTCCGACAGGGGGGCCACGAAAGAACGCCCCTATCCCCCGGCCCCTTCCCCCAGCAAAGCTAGGGGAAGGGAAGAGCCGCCTCATGGGCACCCACTTAAGGCTCCCAGGCGTATGGCATAGGCGGAACGCCCCTCCCCCTGGCCGGCCAAGCCAGGGAGGGGGAAAACGCCCCATCTGGCGGTCAAAGTCCCCCTCTCTAGCTCGGCTGGAGAGGGGGATTGAGGGGGTGAGGCGCAGGTGTTCGGCGATCAGACTTCCGAAGTTTCGGAAACTTCGGAAGTCTGGTTGCAGCGCGCCCGACATAGAGAGAGGGGGAAGCTGTGTGGCTTCCCCCACCGCTTGATCTTGCTTGCATGTTCAAATATAGTTATAGTATGTAAATACAGCTAATTAGGAGGATAGACCATGAAACGCCTAAGTTTGCTCATTTTTGTTCTTCTATTTCTTGTGGCCAGCAATCAGACGGTTGTTGGACAGACCTCAAACACGACTCTAGAGGTCGCCCGCGTTGTAAGCATTGTGGACGGAGATACCATTGACGTTGATCTCAATAATTCACGTGTCCGTATACGCTATATCGGTATCAACACGCCGGAAATCAACGAGAGCTGTGGCGGTGCTGCGACCCAAGCTAATGCTGCTTTGGTTCAAGGCAAAACAGTTGCCATGTTCCGCGATGTGAGCAATACCGATAGCTATGGCCGCCTGTTGCGCTATGTGTTTGTCGGCGGGACTTTTGTCAATGCAGCTTTAGTTGCTGACGGGTGGGCTGAGGCCGTTGAATACCCACCGGATACGACCTTTGCGGACTACTTTGAAGTGCTGGAAGCCGAAGCAGCCGCGACTAACAAAGGGTGCCATGCCTTCGGTGCGTTTGCGAGTGCTGCAACAGTCCCCCCCCCCCAACACCTCTTGCTGCAGGCGTAACTATAACAGTCGCCAATAACGTCAACCTGCGTAGTGGCCCTGGCACAAACTATCCAGTTGTGGGTACTCTGGGCGCTGGAAAGACCGCGCAAGCTGTGGGACGCAGCGGTGATTGGTTGGTGCTGGCGAACAACATGTGGATTGCAGGGTGGCTTGTCACTGCGCAAGGGGATGTTAGCAGCTTGCCGACGCGCCCTGCTCCCGCAGCACCAACCGGTGCGGCGGCCCCTGCAGCACCAGCGGCCCCTGCCCAACCTACGCAACCCCCTGCTCCTGCTTTTGTGTGCGACTGTGGCAAGACTTGCCCCCAAATGTCGTCGTGCCAAGAAGCCTACTTTCAACTGCAACAGTGCGGATGCAGTAGGCGTGACGGGGACGGAGATGGTGTGCCATGTGAGGAAATCTGTCCAGGGGGTTAATCAATTCGCTGAGTCGTCTGCTGACAGTATGGTATGGCTACAAGTGGGAAGGTGGGGATGTATGACATACTTCCCGCTTGTGCCACGTCTGGCCGCCGCGCGTTCAGACTTCCGAAGTTTCCAAAACTTCGGAAGTCTCTTAGCGGCGGCGCACCTACACAGGGAGGGGGAAGCCACCTGGCCTCCCCCTCCTTCCGTTTTCCCGCTGGTCACCCGCTACTACCCCCCCGCAGCGAGTGTTACAGTCGCTGTGCAACTTGAGGACATCGTTACTGTGACCTGACGGCTGGTGCCCGAAAGCCCACATCCAGACCAGCCGACAATATAGCAGATCTCCTGGTTGTAATTAGCCACAAGGTTCACAGTACTGCCCGGTAGGTACTGACCATCACAGTTGGGCTTCTCGCGCACAGCGATGCTGCCCTCACATTTCCCTTGCGTGTAATCTACCACCTGCGTCGTCAGCGTGTAGCACTCCCCACCAGGCGGCGGGGGCGCACACGTGGCCGGGTCCCACAGGCACAACCCGTCGGGCGAGGTCACGCATTCGCTGGCCGGTCCGCCGCAAGTAGCGCACGAGCCGCACGGCCCCCAACCGCCCCCAGGCGTTACGACAACGGGCGGTGGCAGACCAGGGATGATCGGTGGGATCTCGCCCTGTGGCACGCCGGGGCAGTCGCCGATCTCGTCCACTTCCTCTTCGGCCACCCACAGCGACGCCGCAAACTCACTGCCGGGAATCTCGTCCTTGTCAAGCTGCCACCAGGTCTCGCCCTCGCTGTCGAGCGCCTGCCCGATCACCGTGAAATCTTGCCTGGCGGGCAGCCAGCCGAAGACGCCGCGATTCTCGCCCGGCCCCACGCGCACCCGCGCGAACTGCTCGAACTCGGTGCGCACCTTGCACGCCGCCGGCAGCGGCTCGAAGACGGGTCGCCAGTCGGGATCGTAGTTCTCGTTGGTCTCGTCGGTCAGGCGGAAGGTGTACTGCGCGTCGCTGTCCATGACGTACAGGTTGGCGTAGCCGCTGCGCCCGGACATGAAGGCGATCCACCCCCCGTCCGGCGACCAGTCCAGGCTGCCCAGACGGTCGCTCTGCTCGGTCATGCGCAGCGCCTCGCTGCCCTCGCTGGTCATGCGGTAGATGTCGGCCTGGCGGTCGCGCTCGATCTGAAACGCCATCAGCAGGCCGTTGGGCGACCAGGCCGGCACCCAGCCATTCGCGCCGAACAGGTTGGTGATGCGGCGCACGTCGCTGCCGTCGGCGTTCATGAGGTGAATCTCCACCACGCCATCGCGCATGGAGGAGAAGGCGATGGTCTGGCCATCCGGCGACCAGGCCGGCTGCGTGTCAACGCCTGGGTTGTCGGTCAGGCGCTGCACGTTGCTCCCGTCGGCATTCATGACGTACAACTCTTCGTTGCCATCCCGATCCGACACGAAGACGATGCGCGCCCCGTCCGGCGACCAGTCCGGCTCGGAATCGCTGGCCGGGTGATCGGTCAAGCGCTGCACGCCGCTCCCGTCCGCGCTCATCGCGTAGATTTCCAGGTTGCCGTCGCGCGCCGAGTGGAAGGCGATGCGCGCCCCGTCCGGCGACCAGTCCGGCGCGCCGTCCAGGACTTCGTTGGTAGTCAGGCGGCGGGGACCGGTACCGTCGGCCCCGATCACGTAGATTTCGGGGTTGCCGTCGCGCTCGGAGGTGAAAGCCACTTCCCAGCGGTTATCCGGCGGCGAGAAGAAGGCGATCTTGCCCGTCTCGAAGACGGTGACGGTCGCGCCCTGCCCGCTGGAGGCCAGCAGCGCCCCGTTCGCATCGGTGATGTCCAGCGTCTCGATGGCGAAGGCCGCTTCGCCGGGGATCAGCCCGCCCACTTCCAGCGTGAAGAGAACGTCTCCTATCGCGGCAGGCGCTCCCTGGGCAGCGTACGACAGGCGCACGATTCCGGCGGCATTATCCACCACCACCTCGCGCTCCAACGCTCCTTCGCCCAGGTACGGTCCGAGGCGGGCCGTCCAGACGCGGGCTACGGCGCGGTCGAAGCGAATGGTTACGGCGAAGGCGGCGCAGCTTCCGGCGGGACAAACGATGCGCCCCTCGATGACCGCCGTCTCCGCCACGCCGACTTCCGCCGGGGTGAGCGTCACCGTCACACCCGTCTGGGCGCGGCCAAAGCCGGCCCCGCTCAGCAGCGAGACGGCAAAGACCGCGCTCCAGAATAACGACAAAACGCGCTTCCGTTGCATGAACTTTTTCCTCCCTGAATACTCATACCCCCCAACGGTCTCACGCCTATGATGGCGCACTCCTCTGTGTAACATCATATCACCCAAACCCATAAAAAGGTGTTTAGAAGTGAAAAAAAACTATCAGGTAGTTTGCCGCGCCCTTCTTAACCTCACCTCCGGCCTCGCTGCGCTCGGTCCGTCTCCTCTCCGTTAACGGCTATACATGACCCACATCTTTGGCCGTGCCTGTTTTCCCCCCATCCCCGACCCTTCCCCCACAAGGGGGGAAGGGAGAAAAGCGCGCACACCAGGCCCCTTCCTGCTTGCGGGTTGAGGGGCAGATAGGCGTTGAGATCGGCTTGTAGTCTGGGGCGGCTCTTCACTTTACCTCACCCCCGCTCGGCGCTGGCGCGCCTCGCCTCCCCCTCTCCGTCAACGGAGAGGGGGAAGAGCCGAGCGTAGCGAGGCTGAGGGGGTGAGGCTCCTGCCAGCGTTGTCACCAGCCGGGCAGCGGCAGCACCGGCACGCGATACGCCCTGTGATGCACCGTGCCGATCACAGCCAGCGTCGCCCCGCCCCACACTCCGACGGCGGCGATCCCTGCCAGCACGATCCAGACCACGAGACCGTCGCGGGCCAGGGGTACATCGTCGGGGTCCGCCTCCACGTCGCTGAAGCGTTCCTCAAACAGGGTGATGGCCGGGTATGCCTCGCGCAGCGCGGCCTGGTGCGCGTCGTCGCGCAGGTAGGTAGTGGCCACCGCCCCCAATACCAGCGCCAGCAGCAGGCTGAGCGCCAGCACCGCCCCGCCGAAGAGCGCCCAGCGGCGGCCCGCGCGCGCCCGTCCGCGCCGGATGTGCGCCGCGCCCGGCCCCTCCTCATAGACGCGCCCATCCGCCTCCAGAGTGATGTACACACGGTCGGCGGCGAAGCCGCTCAGGGCCAGGATGAGCAGGTACCAGGCGAAGCCGATCACCGTGATCAGCGCCAGCATCCACCCGCCGATGCCCAGATTCTTGCCGCACGAGAGCACCGCCTGGGCCGGCGTATGGCTGTGCACGCGATAACCGCCCTGGAGGTACTCGGCCACACGCTGCTGCAGGTAGACATAGCCAGAACCGAGCGGGGAGCCGTAGACAGCGGACATTGGCGTAAAAGGCGGCGGCGTGTAGGGCGCGGGCGGCACAATGTATCCCGGCCCGACGACCTGGCGGCTGGGCGTAATCTGGGTGCGCTCCTGGAGTGGCTCCGCTTCGACCTCGACGGGCGGGACAGTGCGCACTGCCCCCGCCAGGTGCGTCGGGGTGTCCTTACGGACGATCTCCGGCGCGCGGTGATCGGTGTCCTGGAAGGGCAGGCGCGCTTCCGCTTCGACTTCCTCCGGCGGGAAGAGCGCGGTGAAATCGGGGGCGGGCACGTCGTCGCTGTCGTCTTCGCGGGCAGCGAGCGCTTCTTCTGCCGGGCCGGGCAACACTTCAGGCGGTTGCGGGCGCGCCTCTTCAGGCTCCGGCGCAAGAGCGGCGTCCAGCGGCTCGCCACCGGCGGGCAGAGCGCTCCCCTCGGCGGCAATCGTGTCGGCGGCGGGCGATTCTTCTCCCTCCGGCGCGCGGAAGATCGCCGTCTGCGGATCAGGCGAATTGTCCTCTTGCGGCGCGGGGAAAATGACGGTTGGCGGGTCGGGCGCTGCGCGCTCGTCCAGCACAGCCGGTTCCAGGGAATGGCCGCAGCGCGGGCAGATGGCGTCGCCGCTCAGCACGTACGCGCCGCAGTAGGAGCACTGTTGCAGTTCCTGGCTCACGAGGGGGTCCTTTGGGTCTGGTTGGTGACGGATGTAACCTCATTGTACCGCGCTTTGCAGCGCATATCTGACGGCTCCTCCGTGATGGGCGAGGCCGAGGCTTGACGGTATGTGCTAAACCTGTCGAGCAGTCTGTTGCGCCCTGGTTTACCTCACCCCCGCTCGGCGCTGGCGCGCCTCGCCGCCCCCTCTCCATGCATGGAGAGGGGGCAAGCCGAGCGGGGCGAGGCTAGGGGGTGAGGTCAATGAGTCGCGCCGAGATCGCGCCCATGCTGCGCGACGACGAGACAGACGGCGTGGGCGAGGCCGAGGCTTGACGGTATGCGCTAAACCTGTCGAGCAGTCTGTTGCGCCCTGGT
>JAGPFT010000194.1 GCA_018056405.1 Anaerolineae bacterium | reverse complement strand
GCAAACTTGACACGTCTAGGCGAGCAGTTATCATAGTCCTGCCAGACACACAGACCATTCTCCCGCTCCTCCCCTCGGCGGGCTTTCTCAGGAGATAGGACGATGTTGGAATTAGCAGAGCGCATTGCTATCATCACCGGCAGCGGCCAGGGTATCGGGCGCGCCATCGCCCTGGAACTGGCCCGGCGCGGCGCGCGGATCGTCACCAACGACGTGGCCGGCTATCGCGCCGACGAAACGCTGGCCCTGGTGCGCGAACTGGGCAGCGACGGCCTGGCCATCACCGCCGACGTGAGCGACGGCGCGCAGGTCGAGAGTATGGTCAAGACGGTGATAGACACCTTCGGCCAGGTGGATATTCTGGTCAACAACGCTGGCACCACGCGCGACAACCTGATCGTGCGCATGCCCGAAGAGGAATGGGACCTCATCCAGCGAGTCAACCTCAAGAGCGCCTGGCTGTGCTCCAAAGCCGTAACCCGGCCCATGATGCGTCGCAAGTATGGGCGTATCATCAATCTTTCCAGCGCCAGCGGGCTGATGGGCCAGGCCGGGCAAACCAACTACAGCGCCAGCAAAGCAGGCATAATCGGCCTGACCAAAGCCCTGGCCCGCGAAGTCGCTTCGCGTGGGATCACCGTCAATGCGGTCGCGCCCGGCTTCATCAAGACCGCGCTCACCGACAAGATGCCGCAGGACATTCTCGACCAGCTTCTACCCCTGATCCCGGCAGGGCGCATCGGCACGGTGGAGGACGTGGCCCACGCCGTCGCTTTCCTGGCCGGCGAGCGGGCCAGTTACATCACCGGACAGGTGCTGTCGGTGGACGGTGGGCTGGTGATGAGCTAGGGCAGCAGGCCAGCTTCCGGGAAATTCGCCAGCCAACGACGCCCGGTTGGTCGCCGCAGCAAGAGACTCCCGAGGTTTTCGAGCACTTCGGAAGTCGGGGACGCCTCTGCGGGGTGCGTGCAAAACCTGTCGGGCAACAGGGTCGCGCTCCTTAGCCTCGCCGCTCCCTCTCCACGACGCGGAGAGGGGGCAAGCCGAGCGCAGCGAGGCTGGGGGTGAGGCTACGGCCAGCGTCACCCGTATCACTGGCAAACCTTTGCACACCCCCTCTGCGCATTGACCGTGCCAGGCACGCGGAACGTGCTATAATAGCCACACGGCTTCCGGCGCAGGTTGCGGCCTCTGGCGCTGAGACCTGAGACTGTGAGACGGCGGGATACTCTTAATGGTGACACCTCGACACCCCAACGATACCGTGACCATTGCGCCGGGCGTGTTGCTGACCATCGCCCGCCTGGCGACGCTCGACGTGCCGGGCGTGGTGCGCATGGGCAGCACGCCGGGCGGCGTGGATCGCCTGCTGCGCCGCGTGCCCTCTGCCAACGGCGTGCAGATCGCCATTGACGAGGATGCCGTCACCGTGCACCTCTACGTCGTAGCCGAGGCCGCGGCCAACCTGCGCGAGATGAGCGTGCAGGTTCAGCGTGCGGTCGAGCGCTCCATCCGCGATTTGCTTGGCATGAAGGTCGCCTCGGTCCACGTGCACATCGAGGACGTGGCTTTCGCCTCAGCGACGGAGCCGGAAGGGGAGTAGCGAGCGCCGATGGTCATGCCCGACTACCGCCGCGAAGCGCGCGCGCTGGCGCTGCAAGTTCTTTACGAAGTGGATTGCACCAACCATCCAGTGGCCGAGGTGCTGCGCGAGCGGCTGGAGCACGACGCACCACGTCCCGAAGCGATCCCCCTGGCTACGCGGCTGGTCAACGGCGTGCTGGAGATTCGCCCGCGTCTGGACGTGCTCATTCACCGCTACGCTCCCGAATGGCCGCTCGACCAGATCGCCATCGTGGATCGCAACATCCTGCGCATCGCCATCTACGAGATGGCCGTGGATGAGACCATCCCGCTGAAGGTGGCCATCAACGAGGCCATCGAGCTGGCCAAGACCTTCGGCTCGGAGAGCACGCCGCGCTTCATCAACGGCGTTCTGGGCACGCTCGCGGCGCGCCCAGATGATGTACAGGCCACGCTCAAGCCCCAGCCATCCTGATCGCAGCAGCCCAGAACCGACGCCCTCATGTCCAAGCAGCCCGCGCCGCAGCATCCGGATCAGCAGCCGAAACCCTATGATGCGTGGATGGCCATCACTGGCGACGAAGACGAGACGCCGCTGACCCTGCTCGACCATCTCAACGAGCTGCGGAGCCGCCTGGTACGCGCGCTGGCCGCGCTGGTCATTGGCGTGCTGCTGGCGGTCGCCTTCACCGAGCGCCTGCTCAAGTATCTGATCAAACCCTACGGCACCGAGCTACAGGTGCTCGGCCCGACCGAGAGCGTGGTGATCTACTTCCGGGTGGCCCTGCTCGCCGGGGCAATCTTCGCCATGCCCTACATCACGCTCCAGCTTTTTCTGTTCATCGCACCCGGCCTGACGCGCAAAGAGAAACGTTGGATTTACCTGGCGCTGCCAGCGACGACGGGCCTGTTCCTGGTAGGGGTGGCCTTCGCCTGGTTCATCATGGTGCCCGCCGCGCTGGGTTTTTTGCAGGACTTCCAGAGCGAGATCTTCCGCGCCGAGTGGACGGCGGATCGCTACATCGCCTTTCTGACCTCGATCCTGTTCTGGATCGGGGTGGCCTTCGAGCTACCGGTCGTGGTCTTCGTGCTGGCCCGGCTGGGCATCATGGGGCCGGGGCCGCTGATTCGCAACTGGCGGCTGGCGGTGGTGCTGATGACCATCGCCGCCGCGCTGATCACGCCGACGGTGGACCCGTTCAACATGCTGCTGGTGATCGCGCCGTTGATCGTGCTCTACCTGGTCAGCATCGGCCTGGCCGTCATCGCTTATCCCCGTGCCCTGCGTAAGTGACGTTCCGCAGAGTGATCGTCCGCGGGCACGGTTGTACGCTGTTTTAGGAGTATGGCATGTCTAAAACCCGTGTCCTGATCATGGGCGCTGCCGGGCGCGACTTCCACAACTTCAACACCGTCTTCCGCGACAACCCGGCCTATCAGGTCGTCGCCTTCACCGCGACGCAGATTCCCGACATCGAAGGGCGTCTCTACCCGCCGGCGCTCTCCGGGCCGCTCTACCCGCAGGGCATCCCGATCTATTCCGAAAGTGACCTGGCCGCGCTGATCCGCGAGCAGGCTATTGAGGAGGTCGTGTTCGCCTATTCGGACGTGTCGCACGAGTACGTGATGCACAAGGCGAGCCTGGTGCTGGCCGCCGGCGCCGACTACCGCCTGATCGGCCCCAGGCTGACCATGCTCAAGAGCAGTAAACCGGTCGTCGGCGTGGGCGCGGTGCGCACCGGCTGCGGCAAGAGCCAGACAACGCGCGCCATCAGCCGGGCCTTGCGCGACCTGGGCTACCGTGTGACCGTGGTGCGCCATCCCATGCCTTATGGCGATCTGGCCCGCCAGGCCGTGCAACGCTTCGCCACCTATGAAGACCTGGATCGCCACGAGGCGACCATTGAGGAACGCGAGGAATACGAGCCGCATATTGACAGCGGCGCGGTCGTCTTCGCTGGCGTGGACTATGAGCGCATCCTGCGCGAAGCCGAGCAGGAAGCCGACATCGTGCTGTGGGACGGCGGCAACAACGACCTGCCCTTCTACGCGCCCGACCTGTACTTCGTGCTCGTAGACCCGCACCGGCCCGGCCACGAACAGAGTTACCATCCTGGCGAGGCCAACCTGCGTATGGCCGACGTGGTGATCATCAACAAGATTGACACGGCAGATCAGGCGGGCGTGCAGCAGGTGCGCGCCAGCATCCGCGCCCTGAACCCGGCGGCGACGGTCATTGACGCCGCCTCACCCATCTACGTAGACGATCCGGCGGCCATTCGCGGCAAGCGCGTGCTGGTCGTCGAGGACGGTCCCACTCTGACGCACGGCGAGATGGCCTACGGCGCGGGCGTGGTCGCCGCGCAGCGTTTCGGCGCGGCAGAATTGGTAGACCCGCGTCCCTACGCCGTGCGCAGCATCGCCGAGACGTTCGCCAAATATCCGGGGACAGGGGCGCTGCTGCCGGCTATGGGCTACGGCGAAGGGCAACGCGCCGACCTGGAGGAGACGATCCGCGCTACGCCGTGCGACCTGGTGATCGTCGCCACGCCGATTGACCTGGCGCGGGTGATCACGCTCGACAAGCCAGCGCAGCGCGTCCGCTACGAGCTACAAGAACTGGGCCGACCGACCGTCTACGACCTGCTCAGCGCCAGGTTCGGGCCAAAGGCGTAGGACGGACACTGCGAGCGAAGCGCGCCCCACACGGCGCGCTTCTGTTTCCGCCAGTGCGCCGGGCGAGGGGTGAGACTCACCCCTGCGCAATACAGCCCCTCATGAGGGTGCGTGCAAAACCTGTCGGGCGGTGTAGTCGCACTGCTTGGCCTCACCCTTGCTCGGCCAGACGCGGGCCTCGCCGCCCCCTCGCCACGATGTGGAGAGGGGGCAAGCCGAGCGCAGCGAGGTTGGGGGTGAAGCTACTGCCGGTATCGCACGTGTTACTGACAACCTTTGCACACAGCCCCTCATGAGGGGAAATCAAGGGGCCGGCGCACCTATGCCGGCAAGTCGGGGGGAACAGGGGGATCGTCATCCGGGCCGGGCGGAGGCCGCCGGTCGCGCAGCAGGCGCATCGTCTCGCCCATGCCCGGCTGCCACTCGTCGGGCAGTGCCCCGGCCACCCGCGTGAGTTCCAGCCCGCCCAGGTTACGCGCGATCACTTCGAGCAGGCGCGGCTGCACCCAGGTCGCTGTGTCCACCTGCACGGCGACCGCGCCCGCTTCCAGGAAATCGCGGGCGTCATCGGCGGTGTGAATCCCGCCGCAGCCGATCACCGGCACGCCCACCAGCCGGGCAATCTGCCCGACAGCGCGCAGGGCCTGCGCTTTGAGCCAGGGGCCATAGACACGCCCGCCGATCAACTGCCCGCTTTCCGGGTCGCGCGCGGTACCGCGCGGGGGAGCCGCCACCACCAACCCACCCGCGCCCGCCTCGACGGCAGCCCGCGCCGATTCGACGGCGCTGTACAGCGGCACGCGCACCAGCGCGGGGAGAGTGCTCTCGCGCGCCGCGTCCAGAATCGCGGCAATGTCGTCCGGCGTGGCCTGGTCGTGCAGGCCAAGCTCGATGCCCACCACCCCCTCACAGCCCTCCAACGCGGCGGCACAGAGAGCGACTTCGGCGGGCGAGGTCGCCACCACGTGCACGATCAGCGGGGCCAGGCTGTGCGCCCAGCGCGCGCGGTAGCGGGCGATGGTGCGCTTCATGCCGGGGTTGGGCAGGCCGGTATGCACCAGCACGCCCGCCGGCAGGGGCACGACGCGCGTCCCATGCGCCACGCGGCGGGGCCGCCAGGTGACAGGGTTGGTGACGATGGCACCGAGCTTGGTCAGGTCGAGCAGGTCGCGGTAGGCCGCGCCGTCAAAGCCGAAGGTGCCGGCAGCGGGCATGACCGGAGTCTCGATGACGAGCGGATTCTTGCCGGTGCGCGTGAGCTGAATCATGGGCGTTGTCCTTCGCGCGCCTGAGCCACGATCCACAATTCGCAATCCGCAATTCGCAATTCGCAGTCCGCACTCACCGGAACACGACTCGCTTCAGGTCAATGGCCGGGCCGTCGGTGCAGGCCAGCAGGGGCGTATCATGGGCGCGCACCTCGCACGCGCCGCACGCGCCCGCGCCACAGGCCAGCCGGTCGTAGAACAGCCCGCAGGCGTAATGATCTGGCAGATCGTGGGGGCGAATCTGGCGCAGGCGATCCAGCAGCCGCCCGTAGGCCTCGGCCTGGCGGTAGCCGGGCGCAAGAATGAGCACCTGATCCGCCCACTGGAAGGTCGCCACCTGGTCGGGCCACGACCAGTCGGCGTCGCCGCGCACGATCTCCACTTCCGGCGAGAGCAATTCCAGTGGATAGCGCGCAGCCAACCCATTGAGCACCAACGTAATGGCCACGCCGCCGCCGGTCAGGGTGCGCGCCAGAAAAACAAAGGGCGTGGGCAGGGCGTCATCGGCGATCAGCAGCAGGTGCTGGATGCGCGGGCGCACGGGGATGGGGCGTCCCACCGGGCTGAGCACGTCCACGATCTCGTTCGGAGCGGCATCGAGACTGGCGGCGATTTCGACGGTGAGTCGCCCTGGG
>JAGPFT010000193.1 GCA_018056405.1 Anaerolineae bacterium | reverse complement strand
GGAAATAGGGGCGCGGTTGGGCCTGATTGACTCCCTATCCCCCCGGCCCCCTTTCCCGGCGAGCGGAGAAAGGGGGAGCAAGCTCAAGTCTCTCCCTGCTGGTGGTTCAGGGGCGGACAGTGGCGTGAGAAGCATTGAGATGGTGTCCGCTTAACCTCACCCCCTGGCCTCGCTGCGCTCGGCCTTTCCCCCTCTCCGTTGACGGAGAGGGGGCGGCGAGGCGCGTGAGCGCCGAGCGGGGGTGAGGTCAAGTGAAAGGCCACTCCAGACTACACACCCACCTCCATGCCTGTCCGCCCCTGACCTGCTGGCGGGGAGGGATTTAGGGTGGGGTAAACCATCGCACAGCCGCTGGTGGACTTCCGCCAACGTGCACTAACCTCCGCGCTGCGCCTTGAGCTTGAAGTAAGCGTCCAGCACCTCCTGGACCACTGGCGCGGCAACCCCCGAGCCTTCGCCGCCGTTATAGACGAAGGCCAAGACGATGATCTCAGGGTCCTCGTAGGGTGCGTAGCCCACGTACCAGGCGTGCGCCGGCCAGTTGCCGGGCCGGCATAGCCCCAGGGGGTAGGCCAGGTCGTCGCAGTATTCCGCCGTGCCCGTCTTGCCAGCTACGTTGACGTAGGGCAGCGCAGCAATGGACGCCGTGCCGGTCAGCACGGCTTCGCGCATCCCGCGCTGCATCCAGCCAATAGACCACTCGGTGGCAAAGGGTGGAAAGTAAGAATGCTGGCGCTGCACCAGGCTCTCGCGGCCCAGGCTTTCAAACTCCAACTGGTCGCACACGCCCCCGTTGAACGTGTAGCCGTAGGGCACATTCACCCGGTACTCCACGATGTCGGTCACATCGTCGTCGGGGTTCGGGTCGCGGTCGTACTGGGCGCGGTACGTGTCCGGGTTGCACTGGTCGGGATCGTACCACTCGCTGGACTCCTCGCAGCGGCAGACCAGGCTGTTCTCGCCCTGGATGAGCATATCCTCTTGCAGCAGCAAGACGGGCAGATCGTCTTGCGGCATGATCAGCGTGCGCGCGACGTGCGGCTCGAACTCCTGCAGGATGTTGCCGTTGGAGTCTTGCAGGTTCTTGACAATCGTCGGCTGGTAGAGCGTGCCACCGTTAGCCTCTGCCGCTAGCGCGGTGATGAGTTGCAGCGGCGTCACGGTCACATAGCCCTGGCCGAAGGCGGCGTTGTAGGTGTCGCCAGTAGACCAGCTCTGGCCGTAGTTGCGGCGCTTCCACTGGCTCTCTGGCATACGTCCGGCCAGCTCGCCGGGAAGCTGAATACCCAATTCGGAGCCGATGCCGAACGCCGTCGCCCAGCGATACAAGTCGAAGATGCCCAACCCACCGGGGCGGAGCGTCACCTGGCTGATTTCGGGATTGCCGCCGCCGATCTGGTAGAAGTATACGTCGCAGCTTTGCGCGATCCCCTTGAGCATGTCCACGCGCTCGTGCCCGCTGCGCAGCCAGCAAACAAACGTCTGCCCCCGGCTGACATCGAGCGGCGCGTATTGGTCCGGCAAGACCAGCCGGCCCGGACAGAACAGGAATGTCTCCGGCGCAATGACGCCCTCCTCCAGCGCCCCGATGGCGGTGATCATCTTCCAGACCGAGCCGGGCGGGTAAAGGGCACTGATGGCGTGATTGACCAGCGGGCGCAACAGGCTGTCAAACTGCTCGAAGTAGTATTCGCCGTCAATGGCGCGGGCAAAGCGTGAATTGTCGTAAGTCGGCCAGCTGACCATCGCCAGCACCTCACCATTGCGCGGGTCCATGGCGATGACTACGCCCTGCTGAGTGACCAGGCGCTGCGCTTCGGCGTTGACGATGTTGATCCGCCGCGTGATTGCTTCCTGGGCGACTTCTTGCAGAGCCAGGTCGAGCGTAAGCTGCACGCTCTTGCCCGGCACGCGCTTGACCTCATCAACCAGCGTCAGGCGCTCGCCGGCCACGTCCACGATCCAGGTTTCAGTGCCGCGCGTCCCGGCCAGCTCCGTCTCGAAGTACGCCTCAATGCCCGCGTAGCCGATGCGATCAAAGGCCGGGTCATAGCCCAATTCGCGCAGGCGCAACTCCTCTTCCGGGCCAATCGGCCCCAGGTAGCCGATCACGTGCGCCGTCGTCGCGCCGGTGGGATACTCGCGCACCGACGCCACTTGCACCGATACGCCCGGCAGCAATTCCGACTGCTCTAGGATCTGGGCCATCGCCTCGTAGGGCACGTCCGTTGCCACGACAACCGGGCGGAACGGGGCGATACCCTCGCCCTCGCGCACCATCTCTTCCAGGCTGCGCTCGTCGGTGCGTCCCGCTGCATCGGCCATGCTGCGCGTGGCGGGCACGTCCACCAGCGCCGACACGCGGTTGTACACGGCCAGCACCGCCGCCGGGTCATCGGGCAGTTCTGCCGGGGTGATGGCGATGTTGTAGGCCGGGTCGTTCTTGGCCAGGGGAATCCCATAGCGGTCGAGGATCGCGCCGCGCGGCGCGGGTTGCAGCGCGATCTGCAGGCGGTTCTCCTGGGCATCCTGCTCGAACTGATCGCCGCGCAAGAACTGAAGCTCGCCTGTGCGGATGACCAGGATCATCAGCGAGAAGACGACAATCGCCTGGAAGAGAACCAGCCGCCAGCCTTGAAAGGGAAGGATGCGTCGCTCATTCATGGTCAGTCCCGTCCATCATCACCCAATTTCAGCGCGTCGCCAACGTTTACCCCCTGCAAGTGGCCACCCCACCAGCTACTTGCAGGGCCGGCCAGGCGGTAGGGGCGCTGCTCTGCTGCGCCCTTGTAGGGGCGGGTTTGCAAACCCGCCCCTACACCCCCCTCGGCGCTGAAGCGCTTTACTTCCCCCTCTCCGTTGCGGAGAGGGGGAAAGGCCGAGCGCAGCGAGGCCGGGGGGTGAGGTAAGCCATCGCCCCCCTCACTCCAACTGGACACGGCGCGGCGTCAGCCAGTCGTGAACCAGCCCCACCAGCCGGAAGACCAGCACGCTCAGCAGCATGTGGTAGATCGCCGTCGGCAGCGTCACGTTCAGCAGGCCCACGTTCAGAGGGACTGTGTGCCCGTCCAGGCGTAGCACGATGATCAGGCCCAGGTGATAGACCACCGTCCCCACGCCCATGACCAGCGGCGGGAGGAGTAGGTTAGTGCGCCGCACGTCACCGAACAGCGCATCAGCGGCGAAGGCCACTACGACCAGCCCCAGCGCCGATGCCCCCAGCGGTGTGAACGACAGGGTATCCTGGATGGCCCCGCCGAACACCGCCCAGAGCATGGCGTCCCTGGCGTCGGCCAGCATCGCCCAGGAAACAACCACGAGAAAGAGCAGGTCTGGCGCGCCTCCACCGATGCGCAGCTCCGGCATGACCGACGCATCCAGGATGGCGGCGATCAGCACGATCGGCAGCCCGATATAGCGTGTCATGACACCGCCGGCTCATGCCCACACGGGCACGGTTATGGCGCGCTCTCCTCTTCTGCTTGGAAAATGGTCAGGTCTACCGGCTCGAAGTTGACCAGCACCTGTACGATCTCCAGGCGGTCGAAGTCCACCAGGCTGCGCACGCGCGCCTCCTGGTAAAGCTCCGTCTCGGCCAGGCTGACGCTGAGCACCTGGCCTACCACCAGGTCGGAGGGGAGCGTCTGGCCCAGGCCGCTGGTCATCACCAGATCGCCTTCGCTCACAGTCGCGTCAATGGAGATGAACGACATCACCAGATCACCGGCCAACTGCCCCATCACCACCCCGTCGTCGCGCGTCGTCTGCAAGCGCGCGTTGACGCGGCTCTTGGGATCGCTCACCAGCAACACCTGCGCGCCGGTCGCCGACACCTGGACCACACGCCCCACCAGCCCGCGCTCAGTCACTACCGGATCGAGCAGGCTCACCCCGTCGCGCCGCCCGCAATTGATCTGGATGGAATGCACGAAGCCGGTCGCGCCCCTGCCAATCACGTCGCACGTCACGTACTCGTGGTCTTCGGGGCCGAAGCGGTTGTAGTCTAGCAGGGCGGCCAGCCGGTCGTAGTCCTCGCCCTTCTCGCGCAGTTGGGCCAGTTCCGCCTGGTAGACGGCCAGCGCCTCTTCCAGGTCGTCAATGCGCTGCTTCTGGCGCTGGTAGGTGGCCAGATCGTCCACCAGCCCGCCCACCGCGCGCGCCGGGCTGCCCACTACGCGCTGGATCAGGTTCAGCGGGACGGCAACGGCGCTCTCCAGCGGGCCGAGCGCCCCGGTCATGCTGAGGGTGATCAGCAGCAGCGCAGCCAGCAACATCATGCTGAACGAGATTATGCGGCCCCCGCGTCCCACAGGCGACTCCTCCCAGTAAGCTCAGGCAAAGGATTGAAGAGGCGAGTTGCCATGCCCCGGTTGACCTCACCCCCAGCCTCGCTACACTCGGCTCTTCCCCCTCTCCGTTGACGGAGAGGGGGAGTCGCTGTGCGGTTAAGTCCCCTCTCCGCGTGTGGAGAGGGGATTGAGGGGTGAGGTAAATCGTAGCGCAGACCTTTCCATATGGTCTCTGAGCTTGCTCCTGCGTCTGGTTTCAGCGGCCCATTATACCCAGACCGCCAACAACACGCCCCGAACCAGGCGATCCGGGGCGGAACGGGCGCAGATTATCACCGGATTGCCTGGCACGGGGGTCTACCTCACCCCCTGGCCTCGCTTCGCTCGGCTCTTCCCCCTCTCCGTTGACGGAGAGGGGGCAACGAGGCGCGTTAGCGCCGAGCGGGGGTGAGGTAAAGCAGGGCACGTATCCGGGGCGGAACGATGCAGCAGGAGGGGGAGAGCGTCCGATCAGTGTTGGGTCGAGCCGCGCTCCAGCCCGGCCAGCAGCGAGCGCAGATTGTCATAGTCTTCCAGGATACGCCCGGCCCCGCGCGCCACGCAGGTCATCGAGTCCTCGGCGAGCCACACGCGCACATTCACCTCGTCGGCAATGCGCTCGCACAACCCCTTGAGTTGGCTGCCGCCGCCGGCCATGCAGATGCCGGACTCCATCAGGTCGGCGACCAGTTCGGGCGGCGTCTCGTCCAGCGCGTCGCGGATGGTGTCAATGACGATGCCCACCGAGGGGTTGAGCGCCTCGCGCAGTTCAATGGAGGAGACTTCGACCGCCTCTGGCAGCCCGTTGACCAGGTTGCGCCCGCGCATGACCATCGTGCGCTCCTCTGGCAGCGGGTAGGCCGAGCCGATCTCGATCTTGGCGCGCTCGGCAGTGCGCTCGCCGATCAGCATGTTGTACTTAGAGCGCATGTACTGCACGATGTCCTCGTCCATCTCGTCGCCGGCCACGCGAATCGAGCGGCTGATGACGATGCCGCCCAGCGAAAAGATGGCCACCTCGGTCGTGCCGCCACCGATGTCCACCACCATGCTGCCGCGCGTCTCTTGAATGGGCAATCCTGCGCCGATAGCCGCCGCGACCGGCTCCTCGATCAAGAAGGCTTCGCGCGCGCCGGCGCTGATTGTCGCGTCGTAGACGGCGCGCTTCTCCACCTCTGTGACGCCGGAGGGGATGCCCACCACGACGCGCGGACGGGGGATGGGCACCCAGTTCTGCTCGTGGGCCTTGCGGATGAAGTAGTCGAGCATGGCCTCGGTGATCTCGAACTCGCTGATCACACCGTCGCGCAGGGGACGCACCACCATATACTTGGAGGTGGGCGTTTTGCCAAACATCTCTTTGGCTTCGCGCCCCACGCTGATCGGGCGGCGTGTCTTGCGCTCGATGGCCACATAGGACGGCTCGTTGATCACGATGCCCTTGCCGCGCACACTGACCAGCGTGTTGGCCGTGCCCAGGTCAATGCCAATGTCGAGCGAAAACAGGCCCAGCAGCCAGTCCAGGGGACTTACCAACGGTGAGCTTCTCCTCGGTTTGTGTCAGCGTGGCATTATACCATGCCGTGAGGTGCTTGCCAGGGCGGTACTCATCAAACGCTCATGTTTCCTCAAGGGTGGCGCTCGTAGGGGAGGGGCTGATGCTCTTTAAGGAATTAGCCAGGACATCCTGCCGCTCGATGGCGCGGCTGGCTGGCGGCGTGCCAACCTCACCCCCGCTCGGCGCTCACGCGCCTCGCCGCCCCCTCTCCGTCCACGGAGAGGGGGAAAGGCCGAGCGCAGCGAGGCCAGGGGGTGAGGTCAACGAACGCGCAGGAGAGCAA
>JAGPFT010000192.1 GCA_018056405.1 Anaerolineae bacterium | reverse complement strand
CGCAGACGGCGCACGTCCTCCAGCGAGGCGACGCCGCCCGACGCGATCACCGCCAGACCGGTCGCCCGCGCCAGCGCTGCCGTCGCTTCCACGTTCACCCCGGACAGGTCGCCGTCGCGCGATACGTCGGTATAGAGCGCGTGAATCACGCCCATCTGCGCGAAGCGCGCGCCCAGTTCCAGCGGAGTCCATGCGCTGGCCTGCTGCCAGCCATGCGTTGCCACGCGCCCGCCGCGCGCGTCGAGGGCCACTGTCACCGCCTCCGCGCCGAAGCGGGTCACAGCCTCGCCCGCCGCGTCCGGCTGCTGGACAGCGAGCGTGCCCAGCACGACGCGCGCCGCCCCCGCGTCCAGGGCGCGCGCCGCATCGTCGAGCGCCCGCAGCCCCCCGCCGAATTGCACCGGCAGCCCCACGCCGGCGAGGGCGCGCAGGGCGTCGAGGGCCAGTGTCGCCTCGCCGAGCGCCCCATCCAGGTTGACCACGTGCAGCCAGGCCGCGCCCGCCGCCCGCCAACGCTCCGCAACGGCCACCGGATCGTCGCTGTGCACAGTCTCCTGGGCCGGGTCGCCGTATTTGAGGCGCACCACGCGCCCGCGCCGCAGGTCAATGGCCGGATAGACGATCATGCTCGCAGCTCCACGAAGTTGCGCAGGATGCGCAGGCCCACCGCCTGGCTCTTTTCTGGGTGCGGCTGGATGCCGAACAGATTGCCGCGCGCCACCACCGAGGCGTATTCGATGCCGTACTCGGTCGTCGCCAGCACGTCGCCCGCCTCGCCCGCGTCCACGTAGTACGAGTGCACGAAGTAGGCATAAGCCCCGTCCTGGATGCCGGCCAGCAAGGGGTGCCCGCGCCGGATGTGAAGCTGGTTCCAGCCGATGTGCGGCACCTTCGGCCCGGCGACGGGGAAGCGCGTCACGCGGCCCGCCAGTAGCCCCAGCCCGCGATGCAGGCCCATCTCGTCGCTGGACTCGAAGAGGTACTGCATCCCCAGGCAGATGCCGATCAGCGGCACGCCCGCCGCCGCTGCTTCTTTCAGCGGCCCCTCGAAGCCCGCCGCGCGCAGGGCGTCCATCCCCGCGCCGAACGCGCCCACACCGGGCAGCACGATCTTGTCCACGCCAGCCAACCCGTCCGGCGTGGTGAGGGTGATCACATCCGCGCCCAGGTGGGCCAGGGCGTTGCGCACGCTGCGCAGGTTGCCCGCGCCATAGTCAATAATGGCGATCATGAAGGAGCCTCCTCACCGCCAGGCTCCAGCGGCGGCTGCTCCGCTTTCCAGCGCGGGGCGACCATGTGCTCTGGATTGAGAATCTCGTCCACCTGCTCGCGCGTGAGCAGGCCACGTTCCAACACCAGCTCAACCACCCCGCGACCGCTGGTCAGCGCCTCTTTGGCAATGGCGGCAGACTGGTCATAGCCGATATACGGGTTGAGCGCGGTCACGATACCAATCGAGTTCTCGACCATTTGGCGTAGGTGCTCGCGGTTGGCGGTGATGCCCTCCACACAGCGCGTCAGGAAGACGCGGCAGGCGTTGCGCAGATGGGTGAGGCTGTTGAACAGCGCGTAGGCGATGATCGGCTCCATCACGTTCAGTTGAAGCTGCCCGGCCTGGGCCGCCATCGTCACCGTGACATCGTTGCCGATCACGTCGAAGGCCACCTGGTTGACGACCTCCGGAATGACCGGATTGACCTTGCCCGGCATGATGGACGACCCCGGCTGCACCGCCGGCAGGTTGATCTCGTGCAGGCCGGCGCGCGGCCCCGATGACAGCAGGCGCAGATCGTTGGCCGTCTTCGACAGCTTGACCGCGATGCGCTTGAGCACGCCCGACAACTGCACAAAAACGCCGGTATCCTGCGTGGCCTCGACCAGGTTGGGCGAGATCACCAGCGGAATGCCGGTCAGCTTGCGCAGGTGCTGGCACACGCGCGCGGCAAACTCCGGGTGCGCGTTGATGCCGGTGCCGATGGCCGTCGCCCCCATGTTGATCTCCAGAATAAGCTGTGCCGCCTCGCGCAGCCGCTCCATGTCTTCGTCCAGCATCACAGCATAGGTACTGAATTCCTGCCCCAACGTCATCGGCACTGCGTCCTGAAGCTGGGTGCGCCCCATTTTGATCACATCGCTGAATTCGTCGGCTTTGGCCGCGAAGCCGTCCCGCAGCTCGCGCATCGCTTGCAGCAGATCGCTGATGGAGAAATGCAGCGCGATCTTGAGCGATGTCGGGTACACGTCGTTGGTGCTCTGCGACAAGTTCACATGGTTGAGCGGGTGAACATACGCATACTCGCCCTTGCGATGCCCCAGCAATTCCAGGGCGCGGTTGGCGATCACCTCATTCGCGTTCATGTTGGTGGACGTACCGGCCCCGCCCTGGATGACATCCACCACAAACTGGCCCGTCCACATCCCGCGGCGGACTTCTTCCGCCGCTGCGATGATGGCCGCCGCCACGTGCGGATCGAGCAGGCCCAGGTCCCGGTTGGCCAGGGCCGACGCCTGTTTGACGCAGCCCAACGCCTCGATCAGGAATGGATACTTGCTGATCGGCATGTCCGAGATCGGGAAATTCTCGACCGCCCGCTGAGTCTGCACGCCGTAGTAGACTTCTTCAGGAAGACGCCGCTCCCCCAGCGAGTCCTGTTCAATCCGGTAGCGACCGGAGGGCACGGGCGAGCCACTGCCGGCCTGCTGCGCCGCTGAATAGGTGAGCCGCTCGCTTAAGGTAGCTGCTGCCGCCGCTTCGAGTTGCTGGTAGATGTCCGGGTGCTTTTCAGCCAACTGCTCCAGGGCAGCCCGCGAAAACGACAGCACGCGCACGGCGGTTTTGGCATAGGCCGATGCGACGTGAGTCGGGCTGCCCAGCAGCAGGCGCTCGCCGAGCAGCGCGCCGGGGCCGAGCGTCGCCAGCGTGACCGGGCGCTGTCCAATGCCATGCGTCACGACGACCTCACCGCTCTCCACGATCATCACGGATTCGCGGGGCTGGCGCTCGTGGAACAGATACTGCTGAGGCTGACATTCGATCACCTCGACCAGCCCTGCCACTACGCTCAGAGCGTCGTCGTCCAGCGTCTCAAACAGGCGGGTCTTGTGCAGCATCTGGCTGAGGGTATTGGGGGCCATCAGACCTCCTGATTCTCGATTGCCGGAATGCCGCCCGTCTGAAGTGTTCAGGCGCAGCGGGCGGTTGCCATAGGGTACCGCAAAACGAACTACACGGGCACCCATTTGAGCAAGTCCGCAGCTTTTCTCCCTTTCCCCCTCGTAGAGTTCAGGGGCGGACAGCAGCGTGAGAAGCATTGAGAGAGCGACCGATCACCCTCACCCCCTGGCCTCGCTGCGCTCGGCCAGCCCCCTCTCCGCGTGTGGAGAGGGGGAGGCGAGGCGCGCCAGCGCCGAGCGGGGTGAGGGTGATGGGGGCTTAGCCTCACCCCCCGGCCCCCTCTCCACGTGGTGGAGAGGGGGAGTCATGGTGTGGTCAAGTCCCCTCTCCGCGTGTGGAGAGGGGGAGGCGAGGCGCGCCAGCGCCGAGCGGGGTGAGGGTGATGGGGGCGCGGCGGGGCTTAGCCTCACCCCCCGGCCCTCTCTCCACGTGGTGGAGAGGGGGAGTCATGGTGTGGTCAAGTCCCCTCTCCGCGTGTGGAGAGGGGGAGTCATGGTGTGGTTAAGTCCCCTCTCCGCGTGTGGAGAGGGGATTGAGGGGTGAGGTAAACCCACACGTCCCCCGTGTCGGCTTGGTATAACCCTACAGCGGGTGACACGCCATACGCCCCATGCGCACCTCACTCCCGCCCCGCCCGCAGCCGCCAGTCCAGCGCGCTCCAGCGCCGGGCAACCTGGTCGTTGCGCACGGCGATGGCGATGGCCTTGCGCGTGCCGACCAGCACGACAAGCTGCCGGGCGCGCGTCACGGCGGTGTAGAGCAGGTTGCGCTGCAACATCAGGTAGTGCTGCGTGGCGACAGGCATGACCACGCACGGATACTCGCTGCCCTGGGCGCGGTGCACGCTGATGCAGTAAGCGTGCGTCAGCTCGTCGGCCTCGGCGAAGTCGTAGCGCACCAGGCGCTCGTCCAGGCGCACGGTCATGACCTGGTTGGTCAGGTCGAAGCCGTACACCTGCCCGATGTCGCCGTTGAAGACATCCTTCTCGTAGTTGTTGCGCATCTGGATCACTTTATCGCCGACGCGGAAAAGCCGCCCGGCCAGCCGCCGCTCCGCCTTGCGCCCGGACGGGTTGGGGTTGAGCGTCTCTTGCAGCACGTCGTTGAGCGCCGTCACGCCGAGCGGCCCGCGATACATCGGGGCGAGCACCTGCACATCTTGCAGCGCGTCCAGGCCGAAGCGGGCCGGGATGCGCTGCTGCACGATCTCCACCAGCAGAGCGGCGGCCTTCTGCGGGTCTTCCTCGACGAAGACGAAGAAATCATCGCCCCGGTTGGACGTATCCGGCGATTCGCCCCGGTTGATGCGATGGGCGTTGGTGATGATCTGGCTCGTCTCTGCCTGGCGGAAGATCACGTCCAGCCGCGTCACCGGCCCCACCGCCCCGCGAATGACATCGTGCAGCACGTTGCCCGCGCCCACGCTGGGCAGTTGATCGGCGTCGCCGACGAGCAGCAGGTGCGCGTCCGGCGGGATGGCCCGCAGCAAGCTGTAGCACAGCGCCAGATCGATCATCGAGGCTTCGTCCACGACGATCATATCGGCGTCGAGCGGATTCTCGTCGTTGTGCAAAAAGCCGCGCTCGGACGGGCTGAAGCCCAACATGCGGTGAATGGTGCGCGCCGGCTGGCCGGTCGCCTCGCTCAGGCGCTTGGCGGCGCGCCCGGTCGGTGAGGCGAGCAGGAACGAGTGCCGCGTCCGCCCCAGCACGGTGATCAGGGCGCGCAGGGTGGTGGTCTTGCCGGTGCCGGGGCCGCCGGTCAGCACGCTGACCTTGTGGGTCAGCGCGGCACGCACGGCCTCGCGCTGCTGGGCGGTGAGCGCGCCCGCCCCGCCCACCGCATCGGCGAGCAGGGCGTCCAGGTCAAGGCGCGCCAGGTCGGCCAGACGGCTGGCCGGCGTGCGAGTGATCTGTGCCAGGCGCTGCGCGGCGCCCTTCTCGCTGTGGAACATGGGCGGCAGGTAGACCGCCTCCACCTGCTCCAGCCCATCGGGGACGGGCACCGCCTCGACCATCACATCGCCCCGCCCGGCGGCGCGGCGCAGCGTCTCCTCGACGCGCTCCGCCTCCACGCCGAGCAACTCTGCCGCACTCGTCACCAGGGCGTCGCGCGGCAGGAAGACGTGGCCCTCGTTGGTCGCCTCATTCAGGACATGGGCGAGTCCGGCGGCAATGCGCGCGGGCGCGTCGGCGGGCAGGCCCAGGTCGCGGGCGATCTTGTCGGCGGTCTTGAAGCCGATGCCGAAGATGTCGGCGGCCAGGCGGTAGGGATCGCGGCTGACGATGGCGATGGCCTGGTCGCCGTACTGCTTGTAGATTTTGACGGCCAGCCCGGTGCTGATGCCGTGCCCCTGCAGGAAGAGCATCACCTCTTTGATGTGCTGCTGCTCGACCCACGCCTCGGCGATCAGGCGGGCGCGGTGCTTGCCCACTCCCTCCACTTCTAGCACGCGGTCGGGTGTGCGGTCGAGCACGTCGAGCGTGTCCTCGCCGAAGGTGTCCACGATTTTCCTGGCTGTGGCCGGGCCGATGCCCTTGATCAGCCCGCTGCCCAGGTAGCGGCGAATGGCTTCGGCGTCCGCCGGGCGAATCTGCGTCACTCCCTCGGCGCGAAACTGCCGCCCGTACTGCGGGTGATTGCTCCATTCCCCTTGCAGGCGCACGCTCTCGCCCGGCTGCAGCTCCGGCATGGTGCCAATGACCGTCACCAGTTGGTCGCGGCCCAGCGGAAGCTGATGCGGGCGCAGGCGCAGCACGCAGTAGCCGGTCTCGTCGTTGTAATAGGTGATGCGCTCGACGGAACCGGTCAGTGTGTCGGGTGCGGGCATAAGAACCTACGCTCAATTCCCCATCATTGGCGGGCATGCCGGTTTGCGGCGCGCCCGGCTTCTGCTATTCTACCGCACAGGGAGTGCCGGCGGCAGGCGCGTGAAGACCTGTCAGGCGGTAGGGCCGTGCGTGGTAGCCGTGTTTTGCTGATCTGCATTGCGGAGAAGGGGACAGGCCGAACGCAGCGAGGCTGGGGGTGAGGT
>JAGPFT010000191.1 GCA_018056405.1 Anaerolineae bacterium | reverse complement strand
CATGGGGATGTGGCACCATCCGCGCATCGTGCACACTCTGATGGCGGTGAGCATTGAAGCGCTGGGGCAGACTGCGGCGGCGGCGCGTCTTCCCTGGGCGATCTTTGGTGCGCTGACCGTACCAGCTACCTATCTGCTGGCGCGGCGTCTGTTTGATGCGCGCGTGGGGTGGTGCGCCGCGCTGATCGTGGCGACGCTGCCGGTGCATTTGCTGTTCAGCCGCACGGCGATGGACATGACCGGCGACGGCCTATTCATGGTGCTGGCGTTCGCGTTCCTGGCGCGGGCGCTGCGCGAGAACGACCTGCTGGAAGCGGCGCTGGCCGGCCTGTGCCTGGGGTTATCGCAGTATTTCTACTTCGCGGGACGAATCGCGGCGCTGTTAGTGCTCGGCTGGCTGGTGGTCTATGCTGTGCACAACCGGCGCGCCATGTGGCAGAGGTGGGGCGTTGTCTTGACACTGATGATTGTTGCGGCAGGCGTGGTATTCCCCAACCTGTACGCGGTGTACGACGACAAGGAACGCCCCTTGAATCCCCGTCTGGCTCATGTCAGCATCTGGGAGACGGGGAACCTTGAAGCGGCGGTTGACCGGGGAGAACTGAAGGAGTACCTGGTGGATCAGTCCCAGCGCGCGTTCTTGAGCTATGTCTACTTCCAGGACGAGAGCGATGTGTATGGCCGCTACCACCCCCTGTTGGGCTGGTATGCGGGCGTGCCTTTTCTGGTTGGCGTGGCGGTCGTGCTGCGCATGGGGCGCGATCCGCGCTTTCTGCTGCTGGCAGGGTGGATTGCCGGCACGGCGTTCTTAGGCGGGTTTCTGCTGGTGGACCCGCCGCACTTCCCGCGCTATATCAACACCATTCCAGCGCTGGCAGCCGTGGCAGGGCTGGGCATGGTGTGGTTCGCACAGCGATTGGTGGACAGCGCCGCCGCGCTGTGGACGCTGTTGGGGCGGAAGGCGCGGGCTGAGCGCGGCGCATTGGCGCGTTACGCGCTGCCGGTCAGCCTGGCGCTGGCGCTGGCGGTGGCCAACCAGCTTTCGTTCAGCTACGGGTATCTGCCCAAGACGCCGGAGATTCTGTATGGCGAAGCGACGCGCCAGCTCAATGATGCGGTGGAGATACTGGACACGTTCGAGGGACGCTATGCCGTGTGGCACTTCTCCACGCTGGAACTGGACCTCAACGGAACCAGCCTGCTGCGTTACCTGACGCCGGAAAATGCTGGCAGAGAGTATACTGAAGACCTGCGCCGTTGGCGCGATGTGCTTGCGCCAGGGCCAACCGCGTTTGTGATCGCGTCCGGGCGGTTGAACGACGTGATTTACCTTCTGATGAACCTGTTTCCTGGCGGGGAACTGCGCCAATACGACAACGAGCGAACTGGCACCCCGCTGCTCTATGTGTATTTTGCGGATGTGCCCGGCGAGGGCGAGAATGGTCAGAACAGCGACGCTTGATCTGGCGACAGACGGCAATGGGCAGGTGATAGACATCACTGAGGCGCTGCAGGGCGTGCTCTTTGGTACCCAGTTGCAGCACGGGATTGCGACGGTGTTCTGTCCCAGCGCCACCAGCGCAGTCACGACGATGGAGTTTGAGAGCGGAGTAGTGCGCGATCTGCAGCGCTTGTTTGACGAGATCGTACCGCCGGATGGTAATTACCTGCACAACCAGCGGACTGGCGACGACAACGGGCACAGTCATGTGCGCGCGGCCCTCTTGGGGCCATCGCTGACAGTGCCCTTTTCTGATCGAAGGCTGACGCTGGGCACTTGGCAGCGCGTGGTCTATGTGGATTTCGATGTCAGGCCGCGCCAGCGCCGTCTCGTTGTCCAGATTATGGGGGACTAGTCAGGAAGTGATGGCCATGACCGGCAACCCATCCAGCAGAGACGCTCACGAACAGTTCCAGTTCCTCAGCGCGGCGCTCAAAGCTGAGCGCGAGCGTCTGGCGCTTGTCCAGGACACGATCCGGCGTGTGTTGGCCACGCCCAATCTACAGGCCAGTCTCCTTGAGGTAAGCCGCGCGTTGCAGACGCTCGGCTGGCGCAAAGTCAGCATCACCTTGCTGGACGAGGGGGGAGAACCGCAGATGCGGTTGATCAACGGAGAGCCTGTACAGGCGGATGAGGGTACGCCCATCCTGCCGGACGGACTCTGGAAGAAGTACCAGGACGGTGCGCTCGAATCATGTCGGATGGGCGGGGTGTATGTTGTTGAGCGTCAAAGTGCTGCGGGTGCCGATGGAGAGAGCGGCACAACCGCTGTGTTTGCCCCGCTCAATGTTGGCTCCGGCTCGCTGGTGGGCGTGATCCAGGTGGAGGGAGAGACCAGTGACGAGCGCCTCTCGCCAGACCTGTTGGGGCCGCTGGATATCCTGGCTGTGCAGACTGCTTATATTGTCGAGAATGCCCGTCTGCTGGCACGGGCATCACAGTCGGCAGAGACCCTGGAGGAACAGGTCGAAGAGCTGTCCATGATTCACCGGGTAGACCGTGAATTGAGCGCGCACCTCAACCTGGAGCGCGTCATGCGTCTGACGATGGATTGGGCGCTACGGCGTACCGGGGCGGATACTGGCTTGTTGATGCTGATGAGTGATGACAGCACGGGCCTGGTGCCATATATCGTCATGGGCCATGTGGATCGGGCGCTGTTTCCGCACGACGCACACAATCCGCTGCCACTGACGGTGGGCACTATCGGGCTGGCCGGGCGGCTAGGCGAGACGCGGTATGTGCCCGACGCGCAAGAAGATGCCGACCGCCTCCCCTTCATCCCTGCCGCACGCGCACACATCTCAGTGCCGCTGCGGATGCGCGGCGAAGTGCTGGGCGTGATCACCCTGGCGGCGGTGAAGACAGGGGTCTTCGACGAAGATATGGTCGCCTTCCTGGAACGGCTGAGCAGCCGAGCGGCGGTGGCGCTTGACAATGCTCGCCTGTATCGCCAGACCGAACAGCTTGCCAGTGATATGGCAGCCCTTTACAACGCAAGCCGCACCATCACGTCAACGCTCAACCGCGATGAGATTCTGCGCCGGATCGCGCGGGCCATGAGCGAGACCCTGGAGTGTTCCAGCGCCATTATCTTCGACTATAAGCCAGAGACCCAGGAAGTGCAGGTGCTCGCCGTCCATCGCGCGGACCCTGACGCCACTGTTGGTGAGAGTCTGCCCCCATTGAAGCACACCTATTCCCTGGCGTCCTACCCCGCTTTTCAGACAGTCGTTGAGCAGCAACATTCGCTGGCTCTGTGCGCTGATGACTTCTCCCTGACATACACGGATCGGGCGCATCTGCTGGCGGATCACATGCATTCGATGGTGCTCGTGCCGCTTGTTGCGCAGGAAGAACTGATAGGCGTGGCCGCGCTCATCGAAGGGCGACACCCGCGCGTGTTCACAGCCAACGAAGTCTACAAGGCCGAGGCGTTGGCCGGGCAGGCTGCGATTGCGCTGCGTCAATCTATGCTCTTCAGCGAGATTCAGGAGCTTGAGACCCTGAAGACAGAGATGATACGCATGGCTTCCCATGACCTGCGCAATCCCCTCAACAATATCATGGGGTACACCGAGCTGTTGGCGATGAGTCTGGAAGAATCAGGCATGACCGCTGCCCAGCAGATGTACCTGGAGAATCTGCGCAGCAGCAGCGAGACGATGCGCGTGCTGCTAGAGGACTTACTGACCCTGGAGCGCATCGAGAGCGAGCGCACGACGGAATGGCAGCCCTTTGATCTGGGGAGCCTGGTGGTGGAGGTGGTCGAAAGCCAGCTTGCCGGGGCCAAACTTAAGCACCAGGTGCTGCGTCTTGAGCGGCAAGAGGGGGTGCCTCCTGTGCAGGGAAGCGTCACCCACTTGCGACAGGCCATTGCGAACCTGGTAAATAATGCGATCAAGTACACGCCCGAAGGCGGGCACATTGTGATCTCGGTGAGCGATGAGCAGGGGCGGGTGGCTGTCAGCGTGAAGGACGATGGGTACGGCATCTCGCCGGAGCGCCAGGTACGCATCTTCGAACGGTTCTACCGCGCGCGCGAGCCTGGGACGGAGCATGTGAGCGGCACCGGCCTAGGACTGAGCCTGGTCAAGGCGGTCGTTGAGCGCCACGAGGGGCGTGTGTGGTTCTCCAGCACCCCCGGCGAGGGCAGTGTCTTTGGGTTCTGGCTGCCGGCAGCGTCTCAGCCTACGAACGCGCACACCTAGCTTTCGTTGAGGGGAGCGCAATCGTATTCGCGCACAGTGGGGCTGCTGCCGTTCCCGGCAAAGGTTACCGACCAGCAGGGCAGGCCCGGCGTGAAGCTGGTTCCAGGCAGCCGCACAGTGACCGAGAGACTGGTGAGCGGCGGGTCGGCATCGCTGAACACATAGCTGGCTGTGCCACCGTCCTGTTCCAGGGTGAGCGTGTAGCCCTGCGCCGGGCGACGCGAGGCGAGCAGGTGGCCGGCAAGCGTCGCGCGGCGCGATGATTCTGCCAGCGTGAAGGTCAGCGGTCCCTCCAGCAGAATGCGGCTTCCACACAGGTCAAGCGCAACAGCCGCTGTACTGCCTGGAGCGAGGATGAGGCTGTCGCCGGCCTGGAGGCGCAGCGAAGCCACGTCCTGGGGGGCGAGCGGCTGGGGACGCTGGTGAGGACGGACACGTTGCACGTCTCCGCTGATTCCCACAAGCGTGGCTGGCATGTTCACCTCATAAGCGAAGAGCAGGCCGATGGCCACTGCCGCTACCACGCTGAGCAGAACCAGCCCCAGCGCGAGCGCAATCCCCCACGTTCGACGTTCCATGACCAGGCAATGTCCTCTGTGCGCCGGTGGATGCTGCGCTGAAAATCATAGTCCAGGGGGAGCGAAAAAGAAAGCGGAGCACAGCCTTATGGATGAGACAATCAGAAATGGCATGGTTTTCGTAGGGTGCATTCGGATTTGGGGGCAGGTGCAGAGATCGGTTGCAGACCTCACCCCCCGGCCCCCTCTCCATATACGGAGAGGGGGAGTAAGTATCTGGCTCAGTCCCCTCTCCACACGCGGAGAGGGGATTGAGGGGTGAGGTAAACCCGCGCAGCGGGCTTCTCAACCGGCCCATCCCAGAGCGCGCAGTGGTCGCAGAGAAAGCCTCAGAGCTTTTCCGACTTTCCCCTTCGCGCCCTCGTCATCTCAGCGGCTCAAGATCACTGCCCCAAAAAGCGAATGCACCCGTTTTCGTAGGGGCGGATTGCAATACGCCCCTACGGGGGCGCAGCAGAGCAGCGCCCCTACCTCCGGCCACCTTTGATTGCGGTCTCTATTAGGGGTGTGTTCCGCAGCGCACCAGGGATTCGCGCTGGGTGGCTAACGATGCGCCCAGGCAGGCAGGTCGTGGCGATAGGTGCCGCTGCTGTAGACGTAGACCCAGGCATTGGAGTGATCTTCGGGAGCTGTCCATTCGTACAGCCACCAGGAGTCCATGATCGAGAGATTGACGCAGCCGTGACTCTGGCGGTAGCCGAAGCGGTCGTGCCAGTAGGTGCCGTGCAGCCCAATGTCGCCGTCGAAGTACATGACGTAGGGCACTTCCTCGATGAAATAGAAATCGGGCTGGCCGGCGGCTCCGCTCATGCGCGTGGCTTCGTAGCGCTCGTAGACCTGGAACAGCCCTTCGTGCGTGCTCCACTGGGGCAGGCCGGAAGAAATGAGCGTGGCGAAGACCATGCGGTCGCCCTCGTAGGCGACGGCGGTCTGCTCGTACAGGTCTATGGCGATCCAGCGGTCTTGTTCCCCCACTCCTTCGGGCCGCGCGATGGGCTTGACTTTGGCGACGCGGATTTGCTGAACCCACTGGTTGGGGCCGACGAGATACCATTCCCAGCCGTTGGCGTATTCGACGCCGTAGATGTTCATCAGCGTGTAGCGGGGGATGATCTCAGCCGATTTGTCCTGGGGGCCACCGGGGTAGCGGCTAGGCCGGGCCTCGGCCAGCATCCAGGCGAAGGGGCGCTTGGGCTGGGTGGTGATCTCCACGCCGGCGAACTTCGACACATCGGCCCAGGTAATGTGCTCTTTGGCTACCCATTGCCCGTAGTTGATCTGGATAAAGCCGTCTTGCTCACTGATAACCGTCACGTAGTTGTAGCCCGCAGCTAGCTCGCCGATAGGTTTGCCATTGGGCCCGTCGTAAATGATCACGTTGCCGATCATTCGCCTGTAAGCGCGCGTCCAGACGACTTCCTCCTGAT
>JAGPFT010000190.1 GCA_018056405.1 Anaerolineae bacterium | reverse complement strand
GCGAGGCCAGGGGGTGAGGTTAACCGGGTGCCCTCTCAATGCTTCTCACGGTGCTGCCCGCCCCTGAACCCACAAGGAGGTCAGGGGCGGACAGGCATGGAGGTTGGTGTGTAGTCTGGGGCGGCCTTCACTTGACCCCTCACCCCCGCTCGGCGCTGGCGCGCCTCGCCGCCCCCTCTCCGTTGACGGAGAGGGGGAAAGGCCGAGCGCAGCGAGGCCAGGGGGTGAGGTTAACCGGGTGCCCTCTCAATGCTTCACACGCTGCTGCCCGCCCCTGAACCACGTGGTGGGGAGGGGCGGACAGGCATTGAGGTTGGTGTGTAGTCTGGGGCGGCCTTCACTTGACCTCACCCCCGCTCGGCGCTGGCGCGCCTCGCCGCCCCCTCTCCGTTGACGGAGAGGGGGAAAGGCCGAGCGCAGCGAGGCCAGGGGGTGAGGTTAAGCGGGTGCCATCTCAATGCTTCTCACGGTGCTGCCCGCCCCTGAACCCACAAGGAGGGGGGCTTAGGGTCTGCGATCTTCTCCCTTCCCCCTCGTAGGGGAAGGACCGGGGATGGGGGCAGAGCCAGGTGCACGACTTCTCAAAGGGCCTCCAGGGGCGCAGCACCCCTGCGAATTGTGGTGTTTGAAGGAGCGAGATACTGATGCGTGGGCCGAGACAGGTTCCCATCCTGGAGATTGACCGGCTGGCCGTCGCCTACGAGACGCGCTATGGCGACGTGGCCGCCGTGCGCGATGTCTCGCTCGACATTCACCGCGCCGAGACCTTCGGCATCGTCGGCGAGTCCGGCTGCGGCAAGAGCACAGTGGCCTTCAGCATCGTCAACTTTCTGGGGCGCAACGGCAAGATCACCGGCGGGCGCATTCTATTTCAGGGGCAGGACCTGGTCAAACGTTCCGAGAAGGAGCTACGCAAGCTACGCGGCGACCGCATCGCTATGGTCTACCAGGACCCGATGCAGGCGCTCAACCCCTCTATGCAGCTTGGCGATCAGATGGCCGAGGTGCTGATCGTGCACCGAAGCATGAAACGGGCCGCCGCCCTGGAACGCTGCGAGCAAATGTTGCAGCGCGTCTACATGCCCGACCCGGCCAGCGTCATGCGCCGCTACCCCCACCAGGTCTCCGGCGGCCAGCAGCAGCGCATCGTCATTGCTATGGCCTTGCTCAACGACCCCGCCCTGCTGATCATGGACGAGCCGACCACTGCCCTGGACGTGACTGTCGAGGCCGCCGTGCTCGACCTGATCAACGACCTGCAGAACGAGTTCGACACGGCGATCATGTACATCAGCCACAACCTGGGGGTGATCGCCCGCGTGTCGGACATGATCGGAGTCATGTACGCCGGGGAGATGGTCGAGCGGGCCAGCGTGCAGGATATTTTCCTGCGGCCAAGCCATCCCTATACCCTGGGCCTGATGCGCTGCGTCCCTCGCCTGGACACAACCAAAGCCAACAGCGCCTTGCAGCCGATTCGCGGGCGCGTCCCTTCGCCGAGCGCGCTGCCGCCCGGCTGCATCTTCGAGCCGCGCTGCCCCTACGCCCGCCCGGTGTGCGCCCAGGGGCCGGTGACGATGCGCGAAGTCCAGCCCGATCACTGGTCGCGCTGCCTGTTCGCCGACGAGGTGCACGAGCACAAGGACACTCTGTCCGACGAGCAGGTGAGCCAGTTGACGGGCCAGGCCGCGCAGCCGGACGGGGCGGCGCCGATCCTGTCCGTCAAAGCGGCCAAAACTTACTATCCGGTCGCGTCCAAGCGTCTGATCGGCGGCAAGAAGCAGTACGTCAAAGCGGTGGACAATGTGAGCCTCCAAGCTATGCCCGGCCAGACTCTGGGCATCGTCGGCGAATCGGGCTGCGGCAAGAGCACCCTGGTCAAGACGATCATCGGCCTGGAGAAGCTGACTGGTGGCGAGATCGAGTTCATGGGCGTGGACATCTCCGACCCCGTCTCCAAACGAGGGCTGGAAGTGATCAAAGAGTTGCAGATGGTCTTCCAGAACCCGGACTCGACGCTCAATCCTTCGTTCAGCGTCGGCTACCAGATCGCCCGCTCGCTGCGCCGCTTCAAGGCGGTGCCGCCCAACGAGGTACGCGGCGAAGTGGTCCGCCTGCTGGACATGATGAAGCTGGGCGAGAACTACTACCGGCGGCTGCCCCGTCAGCTCAGCGGCGGGGAGAAGCAGCGGGTGGCCATCGCCCGGGCCATCGCTGCGTCGCCCAAGCTGGTGCTGTGCGACGAGCCGGTTTCGGCGCTCGATGTGTCGGTGCAGGCGGCGGTGCTCAATCTGCTGCTGGAGATTCAGCAGCGGCTGGGCACGACAATGATCTTCATCGCTCACGATCTGAGCGTCGTGCGCTTCATCTGCGATCACCTGGCGGTGATGTACCTGGGCCAGATCGCAGAGATCGGCCCGGCAGAGGCGATCTACCTGCCGCCTTACCACCCCTACACCGAAGCGCTGCTCTCTGCCGTGCCCATCCCCGATCCGCGCGCCGAGCAGAAACATGTCCGCCTGAGCGGGACGGTGCCCAGCGCGCTCAACCCGCCGAGCGGCTGCCGCTTCCACACCCGTTGCCCGCGCCGCAACCTGCTACCGGACGGTGGCGCGATTTGCGAGCAGCAGCCTCCGCCCGCCCAGTTTCACGGCGAGCAGCACCGCATCTACTGCCACATCCCCCTGGAAACGCTGTGCCAGATGGAGGCCGTCGTCACCATCGAGAAGGAGGGGCGTCATGCTGGTTAAGGACTACATGGTCAGGCACCCGCTGTTGGCCGAGCCAGAGATGTCGGTCGCGGCGGCGCAGCAGTACATGGCGGAGAACAATCTTCGCTATTTGCCGGTGGTCGGTGACGGCAAGCGGCTGCTGGGCCTGCTGACCCCGCAGACCATGCTGATCGATCCCCGCCGGCTGGCCAGCCTGGACATTTGGGAGATCACCCGCCTGCTGTCGGACCTGAAAGTGCGCGATGTCATGGTCAAGGCGCGCGACGTGATCCACATTGACCCCGACACCCCCATCGAGCAGGCCGCTGTCGTCATGGTCAAGAACCGCGTCGGCTGCCTGCCGGTGGTCAGCGAGGGCATCGTCGTCGGGCTGATCACCGAGAACGACCTGCTGACCATCCTGGCCGAGATGATGGCCGGGCGCGTCTCCGGCGTGCGCGTCACGGTGCGCATGCCGATGATCAGGGGCGAGCTGGCTAAACTGGTCACGGCCATTGCCAGGCAGGGCTGGGGCATCGAGACAATGGGCGGCGTCATCTGCCAGAAAGACCCTGACAAGTGGGATGCCGTCGTCAAGATTCGCGCCGCCAAAGACGAGGTGATCGCGGCGCTGAGCGCCGTCGAAGGCCACGAGATTCTTGACGCGCGGGAAGTGTAGCCCGCGCGCCCATGACGGAAACGCCTGACTCTCAGTAAACTCATGGATGAGACAATCGGAAATGGCCTGGTTTTCGTAGGGGCGTCTTGCAATACGCCCATGCGTACCAACTTAGGGCTTCTGGGCGCGCGAGATGGGCGGAAGGCCCCTCCCCCTGGCCCCCTCCCCGGCCAAGCCAGGGAGGGGGAAATCGTCCCATCGGGCGGTTAAAGTCCCCCTCTCTAGCTCTGCTGGAGAGAGGGATTTAGGGGGAGAGGCGTGTGTAGCTAGGCTTAAGTTGGTGCATGTGGGGCGTCTTGCAATACGCCCCTACCGGGCGCAGCAAGCAGTGCCCCTACCTCCGGCCACCTTTGATTGCGTTCTCCATCAGGAAGACTTTGCGAAATCCAGCAGTCTACCTCACCCTCGGCCTCGCTTTGTTCGGCCTGCCCCCTCTCCACATTAGAGAGGGGGCGACGGGGCGCGTCAGCGCCGAGTGGGGGTGAGGTAAACCAGGAGATGGCACCTCATTTTTCCACTTCTTTACCTGGGATCACTTCTATGGACACCAATTACAGTGCGCACCAGACCCCCCAGTTTCGCGTCCTGACGGACGTGCAGATCGAGAAAGTCTACCAGGCCACGCTGGAATGCCTGCAACGCACCGGCGTCAACGTCCTCAACGCGGAGGCGCGCGACCTGCTGGTGGCGGCGGGCGCGCGCGCTGAAGGCGAGCGCCTGCGCATCCCGCCCCACGTCATCCAGGATGCGGTAGCGGCAACCCCGCGCACCTTTACCCTGTGGGGGCGCGACCACCAACACCGCCTGCAGATCGCGCCCGACCGGGTCTACTTCGGCCCCGGCCCTACCTGCACCTACTACATGGACCCGCAGACGGGTGAGCGCCGCCGCGCTCAACGTGGCGACCCCGGCCTGACTGCCCGCGTCTGCGACGCACTGGAGCACATTGATTACGCGATGGGCCTCGGCCTGATCGGCGATGTGCCGCCGGAACTGGCCCCGGTCTATGAGTTCGCCGAGCTGATCGCCAACACCGGCAAGCCCGTCCTGCCCTGGGCTTTCACCCGCCAGAACCTGGCCGACATCTATGAGATTGCCCTGGCCGTGGCCGGCAGCGCGGAGAGCCTGCGCCAGTACCCCTTCTTCGGGCTGTTCGGCACCTACCACTCGCCGCTGCAGCACACCGATGTCGAGCTGGGCAACGCGCTGTGGGCCGCCGAGCGCGGCATCCCGGTCATCTACATCGGCGGCGGGACGGCAGGTTCGTCCGCGCCGGTGACGGGGGCCGGGCTGTTCGTGATCTACCTGGCCGGGGCGTTGAGCGGCCTGGCGGCCATTCAGCTTAAGCAGCGCGGGGCAAAGGTGTGCATCGGCGGCGTGCCCCAGCCAATGGACCTGCGCACCGGCACGCCTGCTTACGGCGGCCCGGAGATGAGCCTCTACAGCGCGGCCATGGCCGACATCTCGCGCTACCTGGGGCTGCCCTTCATGGGCACCGCTGGCACGTCCGAGGCCAAGGTGCTCGACCAGCAGGCGGCCATCGAGAGCGCGATCCAGGTGGTGCTCTCCGGCTTGAGCGGCGCGACGCTCGTGCACGACGTGGGCTTCCTGGATAACACGGACACCGGCTCGCTGGAGATGCTGGTGATGACCGACGAGATCATCGCCATGACGCGGCGCATCATGCGCGGAGTGGAGGTCAGCGACGACACGCTGATGCTCGACCTGATTGACCAGGTGGGTCCCGCCGGGGATTTCATGTCCACTGAGGAGACAGCGCGTCGCTGCCGCCAGGAGATCTGGGTACCACGCCTGATGGATCGCCAGCGGTGGGTGAACTGGCAGTCGGCGGGGGCCAGCACGATGCAGGAACGGGTGCGGGCGCGGGTGCGCCACATTCTGGCGACGCACACGCCGCCGCCGCTGCCGCCCGGCGCTGCCGAGCAGATCGAGGCCGTGCTGCGGGCCGCCGCCGCGCGCGTGGGTGCCTCGTAGACACCCGCGATGGGAATTGTTGGGGCGGAAGGCCCCTCCCCCTGGCCCCTTCCCCGGCCAAGCCAGGGAGGGGGAAAACGTCCCATCTGGCGGTCAAAGTCCCCCTCTCTAGCTCGGCTGGAGAGGGGGATTTAGGGGGAGAGGCGTTTACAGCCAGGCTTAAGTTGGTACACATGGGGAGGGCCTGAATCCCTCCCCTACGCGCGATCCTCACCTGTGCCAGCGCCTACAGCTTGCCCAGCGCCTGGTCCAGGTCGGCGATGATGTCTTCGGCGTTCTCCAGGCCCACCGAAAGCCGGATCAGGCCGTCGTCAATGCCGGCAGTCGCCCGCTCCTGCGGCGTCATGTGCTCGTGGGTGATGGTCGCCGGGTGCATGCAGATCGTGCGGCTGGTGCCGAATGTCACCGCGTGGATGATCAGTTGCAGGCTGTCCATGACCGTCGCCGCCCCGCGCATCCCGCCCGGCACCACGAACGACAGCAGGCCGCCCGGCGCTGTCATCTGACGCTGCGCCAGCGCGTGCTGCGGGTGATCGGGCAGCCCCGGATAGTTGACGCGAGTCACCTTCGGGTGCGCGGCCAGGAACTCGGCGACCAATTGCGCGTTGCGGCTGTGCCGCTCCATGCGCAGCGACAGCGTTTCCAGGAATTGCAGCACCAGCCACGCTTCGAGCGGCTGCATGACCGCGCCGACGAACTCCTGCGTGTTCCAGCGGATGTCCTCGCACAGCGCCTCCGGCCCGACAATCGCCCCGCCGATGACGCTGGCGTTGCCGCAGAGGAACTTGGTGATCGAGAGCAGCACGATGTCCGCGCCCAGGGCGAAGGGCTGCTGCAGGGCAGGCGTGGCGATGGTGTTGT
>JAGPFT010000189.1 GCA_018056405.1 Anaerolineae bacterium | reverse complement strand
CCGAACTGCTGGCGATCCTGCGCGATGTGCTGCTCACCGCCCGCCTGGACAACCGCGAGCGCTTCCGCCAGATCGTCCTGGAAGAGAAGGCGGCGCAGGAGGCCGGGCTGGTTCCGGCGGGGCATCGCGTGGTCAGAAGTCGGCTCCAGGCCCGCTTCAGCGAGGCGGACTGGGCCGCCGAGCAGATGGGCGGCGTGAGCTACCTGTTCTTCCTGCGCGACCTAGCCCGCCGCGTGGACTCCGACTGGCCCGCCGTCCAGGAAGCGCTGGAAACCATGCGCCGCTTGCTGGTGACGCAGGGCGCGCTGCTGGCCAATGTCACGCTGGACGCGGCCAACTGGGCGAGCGTCGAGCCACAGCTTGCCGGCTTCCTGGGCGCGCTGCCCGCCGCACCGGTTGCGCGCCAGCCGTGGCAGCCCGATTTCCCGGCTGGTCACGAGGGGCTGGTCATCCCGGCCCAGGTGAATTATGTCGGCAAGGGTGCCAACCTCTACGCGCTGGGCTACGAGTTGCACGGCTCGATCATCCCGATTACCAACCTGCTGCAGACCTCGTGGCTGTGGGAGCGAGTGCGCGTGCACGGCGGTGCTTACGGCGGATTCTGCACCTTCGACCGGCGCTCGGGTCTGTTCAGCTTCCTGTCGTACCGCGATCCGAACCTGCGCCAGACGCTGGAAACCTACGACCGGGCGGCGGAATACCTGCGCGATCTGGCGCTGGCGGACGGGGAGCTGACCAAGACGATTATCGGTGCCATCGGCGCGCTGGACGCTCATCTCCTCCCCGATGCGAAGGGCTACCTGGCGCTGCAACGCCACCTGACCGGCGACACGGACGACGATCTGCAGCGGCTGCGCGACGAGGTGCTGGCAACGACTCCCGCCGACTTCCGCCGCTTCGGGGAGACGCTGGCCGCGCTCAACGAGGCGGGTACCGTCGTCGTGCTGGGGTCGGCGCGGGCCATCGCCGAAGAGAACGAGTCCGGCAGTGGTTGGCTGCGCGTGACGCCGGTGCTGTGACAACCAGGGCGCTTCATTGCCAGGATCAAACCTCACCGCAGAGGCGCAGAGAGCGCGGAGAAGAACTAAGGAGGGCCTTTTCTTGTCTTTTCTCTGCGTCCTCTGCGTCTCAGCGGTTCAGGAAATCTTGCCCCGGTCTGGAAGATGCCCTGGGATCGCACAGTCTCGCCGGAATGGGCCGTATCTGGCATAATCGCCTGCCAGCAAGTGCGCCCAAACGCCCTTACCGGAGAGCGGCAGTAAAGACATGACCGAGCAGAGCGCGTCCGCACGCGCACCAGCCGCCTGGCGTCCCTATGCCGTCATGCTCATCGGCGTGATCGCCGTCTCCTTTGCAGCCATTTTCATCCGGCTGGCCCAGGAGGAGTCGGCACCGTCGCTGGTGCTGGCTGCGGCGCGGCTGAGTGTGGCCACGCTGGTGCTGACGCCGGCCGTGCTGCGCCGCCATCTGGCCGAGCTACGGGCGGTGCGGCGGGGTGATCTGTTCTGGGCAATTGCGTCGGGGGCTTTTCTGGGGCTGCACTTCGCCACGTGGATCACCTCGCTGGAGTACACGACCGTCGTCAACAGTGTGACCCTGGTCACGACGAGTCCGCTGTGGGTGGCGTTGCTGGCCCCGCTGTTGCTCGGCGAGCGCCTGACCCGCGCCACAATCATCGGGCTGGCGCTGGCTATTGGCGGGGGTGTGCTGGTGGCCGTCAGCGCCCCAGGGGGCGATCCGCCCACCCGCTATGATCCCTGGCTGGGCAATGGGCTGGCGCTGATTGGGGCGGTGGCGTCGGCGGTCTACCTGATCATCGGGCGGCGGCTGCGTGCGCACTGGGGCCTGCTGGTCTACATCTGGCTGGTCTACGGGGTAGCTGCCCTGCTGCTGGTCGGAGTCGTGATCATCTCCGGCGCACAGGTGGGCGGGCTGCCCGGCACAGCCTACCTGTGGATGATCCTGCTGGGCCTGGTGCCCCAGCTCATCGGCCACTCGTCGTTCAACTACGCCCTGGGTTACCTGCCCGCCGCTTACGTGAGTCTGGTCATTTTGGGGGAGCCAATTGGCAGCGGTCTGCTGGCGATGGTCCTGCTGGAGGAGTGGCCGGCGCCGCTGCAAATCGCCGGGGCGGCCCTGATTCTGGTGGGGATTGGCGTCGCCAGCCGCGAGCAACCGGCAGGACAGGCCGCGCCCCAAGAAGCGTCTGCCGACGTGCGCACACTGGCGGATGACTGAGTCTGGCTGCGAGGGAATGCGATGGACGGGATTTTCGGGGTTGGCCTGGCTGAGATGGCTATCATCGCCCTGGCATTGTTCATCATTGGCGGGCCGGCGAACACTGCCAAGTGGGCACGCGATCTGGGTCGCTACGTGCGCAAGGCCCGCCAGATGTGGACCGAGGCCCTTGCCCAATTCGAGCAGGAGGTCGGCCCGGAAGGCAAGGAGATCATGGATGCGGCGCGCGAGCTAGGGCATGGTGCGCGTGACATCACACACATGAATCCCGCTCGCCAGTTGATGAGCGAGACGATGCGCATGGTCGAGGAAGCGACGGATACCCGCGAGGTACGCAGCCCCTCCCCTGCCAAGCCTCCTGCTCCAGTCCCGCCTGCGTCTTCACCTCCCGCTGCCGAGGCCGAGCGCCCCGCGCCCGCCGACGACACCCCCCGCTATCCGGCCTGGCTGCCGCCCGACAAGTGATCCAGGGCCATCGCATCCCATGCACAGACTCGCCCCTTTACCTCACCTCCGCCCGGCGCTGGCGCGCCTTGCCGGGCACAGCGAGACTGGGGGTGAGGTAAAAGGAGAAATCGCATGAATTACACCGGCGTCATCACCCAGATTCAGCGGAGCCGGGCGGACGTGACCCTGATCGTTCAGACGCCCATCGGTCTGCGCGGCATCGCCCTGGACAGAACGCTCTGGGCGCAAATCCTCGCCGACTTCGCCCAGCCGCCCGACGCCACACTGACCGGCTGGACGGTCGAGTACGACCCGGAGCACGGCGACCTCGAGGTCATCGCACCCCCGGAGTCCTGGCCTGATGGGACGGACGACACCAGCGACCCGCACGAAGCGGCTTCGCGCAGGGAAGGCGAACGCTAACCGTCAGCCCTCCACGCCCCTGGCGGGAGTACAATGATGGCGTAGCGATTAAGTGAGAGAGCCTTCGCCATGCGATTCCTCGCACGTCTCTGGAAAGTCTGGAAAAGCAGCCGTCGCCGGGTGAAGATGGCGACCCTCCTGGGCGCGATCCTCCTCGGCGCGTTGGCCGTGACCTACGCCTGGGTGTTCGCCGGCCTGCCGGACGTAGGAGCCATCGAAAGCGGCATGGCCTTGCCCAGCACGCGCATCTACGACCGGGGAGGACATCTGCTCTACCAGATTGCCGACCCGCAAACTGGCGTCAACCAGGTGATCGCGCTGGCCGACCTGCCGGCGTGCATGATTGAGGCGACGCTGGCGACCGAAGACGCCAACTTCTACAAGCATCCTGGGGTAGATGTTGAGGGCATCGCCCGCGCCCTGTGGATCAACGTGCGCGGCGGCGAGGTCGTCGCCGGGGGCAGCACGATCACCCAGCAGGTGGCGCGCAACCTGCTGCTCGATCCGCAGCAGCGCGCCGAGCGCACGCTGCGCCGCAAGCTGCGCGAAAGCGTGCTGGCCCTCGAACTGACACAGCGCTACTCGCGCGATGAAATCCTGGCGCTCTACCTCAACCAGACCTACTATGGCAACCTGGCCTATGGCGTCGGCGCGGCGGCCCGCGCCTACTTTGGCAAGGGAGCCGACGAGTTGACGCTGGCCGAATGTGCGATGCTGGCCGGACTGCCGCAAGCGCCCGCCCAGTACGATCCGCTGACCAACCCGGCAGGGGCAAAGGCCCGCCAGCGCATTGTGCTCGACCTGATGGTGCGGCATGGCTATCTCGCGCAGACCGAAGCCGATCGGGCCTATGCCGAGGAGTTGCAGTACGCCGCCTCCCCCTTCCCCATCGAAGCGCCGCACTTCGTCATGGCCGTATGGACACAGCTTCAGCGCGAGTTCCCCGATGAACTGCTGGCGGGCGGGCTGGACGTGATCACCACACTCGACCTGACCTGGCAGCGCGCCGCCGAAGACGCAGCGCAGCGTCACCTGGGCCGGCTGAATGATCCGCCCGCCGGCGAACCATCGCACAACGCGCAGAACGCCGCGCTGGTCGCCCTCGATCCGCACACCGGCCAGGTGTTGGCCCTCCTCGGCAGCCCCGACTATTTCAACGAGCGCATTGATGGCGCGGTCAATGCGGCGCTGGCCCCGCGCCAGCCAGGGTCGGCGCTCAAGCCGTTCACCTACGCGGCAGCCTTCGACCCGCAGCGGGCCGATCCCTGGACGCCAGCGACGATGATTCTCGACATCAGCACGCCCTTCGTCACCCGCCGCCTGGAGAGCTACTCCCCGGCCAACTTCGGGCTGGTGGAGCACGGCCCGGTGCTCGTCCGCGAGGCGCTGGCTTCCTCCTATAACATCCCCGCCGTCGTCGCCCTGGATCACATCGGCGTGGACGCCCTGATCCGCCTGCTGACCCGGCTGGGCGTGGGCACGCTGGGCGACGCCAGCCGCTTCGATCTGTCGCTGACGTTGGGCGGCGGCGAAGTGCGCCTGCTCGACCTGACCGCGGCCTATGGCGCGCTGGCTAATGGCGGCTACCGGGTGGAGCCAGCTCTGCTGCTCGAAGTGCGCGACCGCGCCGGCCATATCCTGTATGAGTGGACGCCGCCCGCCCAGCGCGACGCCGTGCTCGACCCGCGCGTGACCTACCTGATCACCGACATCCTCAGCGACAACCAGGCGCGCATCCCTTCCTTTGGCCCGGCCAGCCCGCTCAACATAGACCGGCCCGCCGCCGCCAAGACGGGCACCACGACCGACTTCCGCGACAACTGGACGGTCGGCTACACGCCCAACCTGGTCGTCGGCGTGTGGGTGGGCAACGCCGACAACACGCCCATGATTGAGGTGAGCGGCATCAGCGGGGCCGGCCCCATCTGGCACGAGTTCGTGCGCCGCGTGCTACGCGGCCAGCCGAAGCAGGAGTTTGCCGTGCCCGCCGGCCTGCTGCGGGCAGAAGTGTGCGCCGCCTCCGGGCTGCTGCCCACTCCCTACTGCCCGCGCACGCGCTGGGAATGGTTCATCGAGGGCACTGTCCCCACCACCCACGACACGCTGTACCAGCCCTTCGTCCTGGATCGGCGCACGGGCCTGCTGGCCGACGAGTCCACGCCGCCGGAGGAGCGTGAGGAGCGCGTGTACCTGGTGCTGCCGCCCGAAGCGCGCGACTGGGCGCAACGCCAGGGGATTCCCCAGCCGCCGCTGGGCGCGCAGCGCGTCGGTGAGCGCGATCTCCGCGTGCGGCTGCTCTCGCCCGACCCGTACACCGTCTTCCGGCTCACGCCGCTGCTGCCCGCCGACTTGCAGCGCATCCGCCTGACCGTCAGCGCGCCGGACGACACCGCCCAGGTGAGCTATTGGCTGGACGACGCACCGCTGGCCACCGTCGGCGAAGCGCCCTTCGATCATTGGTGGGCGCTGCAGCCAGGCGAGCACACCGTGCATGCCGTCGTCACGCTCGATGACGGCACGACGATCACCACCGATCCGCAGCCTTTCCGCGTCACGGTATGGGTGCCGCCGGACGAGCGCCCTGCCTCCGGCGCAGTCGAATGAGTGCGACGCAGCGAACCGGCTCTCACCGGCCAGACGCAGGCAGGAGCCTCTCCACGATGGGGCAGCGGGCTGGCGGAGCGATGGATCAATGCGGGCGTGCGGGCGTTAGCAAGCGAGCGCGCGCGGCGCGCAGCGCGTCGCGGGTGCGCACCGTCTCGTTGCTGATGCTGATCGCCTGCATGTGGTGCCAGCCGACGGTGGTCATGTACTCGACGGTCAGCGCACCGCGATAGCCGGCGTTGTGCAAGTCCTGCAGAAGCTGCGGGATGTTGAGCGTCCCCTCGTTGTGAGCGGTCTGCAACGCGCCACGCCGCGCCTGCCGGATGTGCACGTGGGCGACGTGCTCCAGCAGCGGCGCGATCTCGCGGCTGACGATTCCCTGGTAGAGAAAATGCGCGTAGTCCAGCGTCACGCTAAGGCCAGGCACCGCCTCCAGCAGCAGCAGCGCTTGCTCCGGTCGTTGCGCCACCGAGTCCATGTGCGGCTCAAATGACACGCGCAGGTCGGTGTCTTCCGCCGCCTGCAGCATCCGCAACAGGGCGGGCACGGCGCGGGCCAGACTGTGAT
>JAGPFT010000188.1 GCA_018056405.1 Anaerolineae bacterium | reverse complement strand
TCTCAATACGGATGCGGGCGCGGCGCAGCAGCCCGCGTATGGTGGCCGCTTCGGGCGTGGGCGGGGCGCTGTGCCGGGCAAGCTGGGTGAAAAGCTCGCGCGCTTCGGCCTCGTACTGGGTGTTCTTGCTTTGGGCGAGCAGCGCCCGCGCCTCGCTCTCCAGTTGGGCGATCTCGCTGGCCGTCGCGCTGGACGGTAAGGCTTCCAGCAGGCGACGCAGGTGTTCGAGTTGCTCTCGTAAATCGGCCATCACGTCTCCTTCGGCGGGGCGCTAGGGGATCACCCGGTGGTTGAGCGCCTCGTTGATCTGCGCCAGCAGGCGTCGCAACTCAGCCTCAACTTCCTCGTTGATGTCGTCGAGGATGACAGCTTCCAGCAGCAGCTCGCGGGCGCGGCGCAGCGCCTCCTGGCCCTGGCGCAGCTCAGCCAGGCCCGTGCGGATGTGTGCGCGGGCGTCGCGCAGGGCGGGGATGGTGTGCGTCCCCGGCAGTTCCCAGCCGTGCCGCCCGGCGACTCGCTCCATCCCAGCGCGCAGCGCAGCTACGTTCGCCAACTCCTGGTGCGCGCCTTGCTGGAGGAGGGTTTGCAGGGCAGGGCTGAGCGTCGGCTCGACGCCGAAATCCAGGTGATCCACATCGGCATAGCGCTGCTCGACCTCTGCCTGCGACGCTGGCTGGGGCCGCAGCGCGCTTTTCTTGGGCGACAGACCGGTGAAGATCGGGTAGAGAATGCCCACGCACAGGTTGTGCACGTCCTGGGCGAGATACTGGTCCAGGGTGTGCGTGCCCGTCTCGACAAGCTGCGAGCTGTTCAGGTCAATGATGCGCAGCGTCTGCCCATCCCAGTAGACGTGCTCCAATTTGTGATCGAGGTAGACGATGCGCTGGTCGTGCGCCACGCGCAGAAAGTCGGCGAACTGCAACGCCAGGTCAATGCCCTCTTCGGTGGGCAGGCGGCGCCGCCCATTGCCCGAATTGGGCTTCATCAAATAGAAGAGATTGTGGTGACGCGGCAGCAGTTCCAAGGAGAGATAGGGCCGCCAGCGTTGGGCCAGCGCCGGGTAGAGCGCCTCGTGGAAAGCGGCCACGTTTGTGCCCAGTGAAAGAATCTCGCCAGAGTCAGGCCGCTCGCGCTGCGCCGAGACATAGCCGCAGTCGTAGAGGCGCACGACCGCGGCGGTGCCCGCCAGCCGGACGAGCAGATCGGCCTCGCTGACGAAAGCGCGGGCTTCCCAGCGTGGCGTCCCGTCGTCGGACAGATGCTCCGGGCGCATGACTTTGAAGGCCACGCGCTGGCCGCTGCGCTCATCCGTACCTTCCAGGACGCGAGCATAATGGCCGGGTGCGTAGGTGTCTATGTAGTTGCCAAGCGTGAAACAGGCGGTGAGCGCCTGGGACGACTCTGTCATGATCCATCTACTCTGCTCATGGAAGCACTGACTCGAAATCCGCAGATAGGGGTTTTGGAGTCAGGAGTCGCAAGTGGCGAGTGATAAGACCGGCCCGCGTTTTTGACTCAAGACTCCTGACTCAAGACTCATCACCCCCGTGCTAGGGTATCTCATCGCGCGGACTGTAGTCCAGCACGAACGACTGGACTCGAACCACCACATCGCGCCCGGCGGCGAACAGCAACAGCGTCACCGGCTCGCCCTGCGGGAACAGGAACACCGAATCGCCCAGCAAGCGGTCGTTGACGTAGAAGCTGAGCGTGGTGGTGTCGGTGCGCCGCACCGAAAACGCCAGGCGTAACTCTTGCAGTGGGAACTCGGTCAAAGAGCGAAACCGTCCGTTCAGGTTCAGGCCCAGGCTGACGAAATCGGTGTCCACAAGCTGAACTTGGCCAATGGTCTGCTGGCCGAGTCCGTTGGTCGCGCCCAGCCCGAAGGCGACGCCGCCATCGCTGATCGCGGCCTGATTGTAACTGACAAGCTCCAGAATGGCATCCGCCCGGCGCAACGTGTTGGCGACGCCCGGCTGGAACAAGGCGCTGAGCAGCTCCGGCGGCAGTTCGACGAGCGTCTGCCCGGCATCTTCCCTCGTTGAAAGCGTCCACGTGCCATCGTCGTTCGGCGTCAGCGCGCCGGACGGCCCAGGCAGGCTCTCCGCCGGCAGGCTCGCCAGCCCGGCCAGCAGATCGCCGCGCGTGCCCGTGCTGGCGGGCGCGGCCTCGACGACTGGCACTGAGGTGCGGCTGGGCACCAGGGTGCTGGTCACAAACAGCGTTGGTGTGAGCGATGGCGTCATATCCTGGGTTGGCGCTGCTGTTGCGGTGGCTGTGATTTCCGCTGTCGGGATGGCGCTGGGCATCGCAGTGGGCGGCGGCGAGGGCGGCATGAGGCTGGATGTAGGCAGCGGGGCGCTGAGGACCTGTCCGGCAACCTCCATCTGCGGCGTGTTGAGCGGCGCGATGGCGGGCAGCGTAGCCAGGATGGAAGTCGGCTCCGGCGCGGACGTAGGCTCCTGGCGATCCTCAGTGCCCAGGTTGCGCGCGAGAGCTACGCCCAGGGCTGCGACCAGCAGCAGGGCAGCGATGATGATCACCCGGTTCCAGGCGCGGTCGTCGCTCTTCTTGCTCTCTCTGGCGGCGGCCTTCTTTCTGGCGGCGGCTGGCGCGCGCGTCTCGGTGGAGGCTTCCTCGTTGTCCATGTAGGTGGGTGCGCTGGCCCCGGCTATCTCGCGCGCGAGGTCGTCGAGGTGGATCATGTCATCTTCCGCTTCGTCCGGCGGAAGCTGCTCAACCAGCGACTTCCAGTGCCGGAAGAGGGGGTAGGCCGGGTGGCGGGTGATGAACAGCGAGGCGAAGTGGCGGTCGAAGGCGGCCAGCTTCTCGCGGCGGGTGAGGCGCTGGGTGGTATAGGTGTCGAGCACCGCCCGGTACATCTCTTCCCACTGGCGTACCTGATGCGCATGGTCGGGGCCGAGTGTATCCAGCGTCACCCGGACAATGGCAGCCAGCGCGTCGGCCAGCGCCGGATCAGGCTCCGGGCTGGTGGTGACGGCGCTCTGCTCGACGCTCAGCCGCACCTGCTGCAACTGCGCTGCCGCGTCGCGCAAGCCGGTCAGCCAGGTTAGAAACGGCTCGATGTGCAGGTTTGTTATGCTTGCCGCGTTCTGAAGCCGCTCCAGCGCGCCGTCCAGCGCCCCGCGCGCGGCGTAGAAGTCGCCGTCAGACCAACTGCGCAGGGCCTCCTCGATCAACTCGATGGCGCGCCCGACTCCCGCCAGCATGTCAGCGGCCAGCGGCGCGTTGAGCGCGCTGCGCACCGCGCTCAGGTCGGCGGGGCGGGCGACGGCGTTCATGGCTTGCTGGGCGGTATGCACCAGGCGGCGACCGGTCAGCGCGCGGTCGAGCACCTGAAAGGCGATATGGGTACGCGCGCCGTCGTAGCAGGTTTGCGCGGCATTGCGCCAGAACTCCGCCTCGTCCAGGTCATCAGCTTGCAGGGCGAGCGCCCCGCGCAGCACATAATGCAGGTACAGCGCGCGCCAGCCGGCGCTGCTGCTCTGCTGGATGTGAGCGATCAGACCGCGCCCCATCGCCCGTAGGTAGAGCGCCGTGTTGGGCATCTGCTCGGCGAAAGCCTGGCGCTCGTGCTCTTCGTCGCTCAGCAGCACGGCCAGCGTCTCGCTCTCAATTTCGTCGGTGCACTCGGCCTGCTGCAAGTTGCCTTCGCGCAGCCAGCGGTCGAGCAACTCGCCCAGGCGGCGCAGCCGGTTAGCGGCCAGGCGCTCACCATCTGTTTGGGCGAGGTTGTAGGCGGCACGACCGGAGTCGGCTGCGGTCAGTCCATCGCCGCGATCCCAGGCGCTCCAGCCGGCGATCAACACGTCGGCAAGCGCCTGGTTGGGGCTGAGCTTCTCCACAAAGGGGACATCCGGCAGACGATTGGCCAGGTCGCCGAACCAGGCGGCGATGTGCTCGTTGATGGCGCGCACGTTGTCGGCGGCCTCGCGCAGCAAGAGCACGGACGGGCGGCGACGGCCCAGTGCCAGATAGTTGATGACGGTGATCCAACGTTCGCCGGCGGCGCTGATGGCGCGCGCCGCGTCGTGCAGTGCAGGTTCCGGCAGGTCGTCGAGGTAAGGGCGCAGGAATTGCTCCACATCGGCGAACCAGGCGGCGAGGTTTGCCCCGTTCGGACGGGGGCGGGACTGGCGTAGCGCGCTGATGGCCTGGTGTACCTCGTCGAAATAATCGTGCAGTGTGCCGAAATGAGGCGAAGTGGGATCAATGCACGCGGCGCGGTAGAGATCATCTCCGGCCTGGGCCGGATTGCCATACACATTGCTGCCGATGCTCTCCAGCAGCGCCACAATTGCGTCGGCGGCGGCGCGAGCGCGCCGGGTCGAGGCGAGCGCTGCCTCATAGACGTGATCGGCCACCGCACCGTCGAGCGGAGCCAGGGCGTGCTCCAGGTCAATCAGCCCGGCGGCGACCTGGCGGTAGAGCACGTGCAAGCCAGTCAGGCCGGGCACAGGAGCGCGGGCGAGCGCCTCCTCGAGGCTGACGATGAGCGCCAGGGCGTTGGCTCCCTCTGGCACGCTTTCCAGGTCGCGGCGCAGCTTGAACAGGTGCGGACGCAGCAGGGTGACTTCGGGCACGTGCGCGGCAAGCTGCGCAGCCAGTAGCCATTGCGCCTGGCGCGCGTTGACGCGCACTTCCGGCGCGGTGAGCAGCGTCTGGCCGGCGCGCTGCGCTTCGCCGCTGAAGAGCAAGTCCAACGCCTGCAAGAAGCCGCTTGGCGGAGGGGTGATCTTCAGGTTGTCCAGCGTGGCCGAAGCCGCGATCAGGAAGCGGATGAGCGGCTCGTGGGTCGGGTCGGCATTGGGCAGCAGATCGTCGAGCAGGGAGAGGGCGCGCGGCCAGTTGCCGCTTTCCAGGTAAATGCGGATCGCCTCTAGATCGGCCTGGACGCTGATCTGGCGCAAGAGGGTCTGGATTTCGCTCGCCAGGCGCGTCGCTTCGGGGAAGCCAGGGTCCCTCTCCAGGGCAGCGTCTAGCTCCGCCTGAAGCGCGGTCAGTTCCTCGACGCTGGCGGTGGCGCGCACGCGCTTGCGCACGCGCGAGACGATTTCATCGCGTGCCTTGAGCAACGGCTGGCGGTACTCGTTGAGCGCGTGGCGCAGTTCCAGGATGGTGCCGAAACGCCGGCGCGGGTCGGGGTGCACAGCGCGGGTGATGATCGCCTGCAAGCGCGGAGAGATGCGCTCGCTGTCTGCGCCGAAGTTAACGTAGAAATGCTCGCCGTCCTCGCCGGTCTCAATGACCAGGCGGTTGCCGCCGGTGAGGATGAACGTCAGCAACTCGCCCACCTGATAGATGTCCGTCGCGCGCGAGACGGTGGGCAGCGCGCCCGGCTCGTCCAGGAAGACCGCATTGCCCCAATCAATGACCTTCAGCCGATAGTTGGCGCGATCCCAGAACAAGTGCTTGGCGTCCACGTCGTTGTAGACCACCTGCCTGTCGTGGGCGTGGGCCAGCAGGTCAAGCAAGCTGTCTACGATGGTCAAAATTTCCAGTTCCGGCAGGGTTGCGCCCCTGGCTGCCAGGTCGAGCACCATGTTCTCGACGATCTCGCCCCCGGCCAGGTCCATGACGATGTACTCGTGCGTGTGCCCGCCGACACGGAAGGTGCCGGAGCCGCGCAGCTCGGTCAGCACGGCGTGCCCGGCCAGCCGCTCTAGGGCCTGCCGTTCCGTGCGGATGCTGACTTCCTGGCCGGCGCGCATGGGCGGCGCGTCCTGAGGAGCGGGGCGTTTGATGACCACCGGGCGGTCGTTGTCGTGCGTGTCGTAGGCGCGCAGAGTCTCCCCGGAACGGCCACGCGGGTAGATGTGGTCGTAGCGGTAGCGATTGTCGAACAGGCTCTCAGTGCGACGCCCTGGGAGTTGGTTAGACATGCACAGCTCCCCGCCATGGCTGACGGATCGTGAAGGCGCAACGCCCTTTATTGTACGCAGCGTCGGGCCGGAATACCAACCGGGGAGGGGGTTGGGAGTAGGGGCATATTGCAATATGCCCCGCCAGAACCTCACCCCCGCTCGGCGCTGACGCGGGCCGCGCCGCAGGAGACTTCGGAAGTCTTCGAAGACTTCCGAAGTCTGGTTCTTGACCGAGCGCAGCGAGGCGGGGGGTGAGGTCAACTGGCGCGCAGGTTAGCTGTGCCCCCCCTGGGAGAAGCGCTGTCATCCAGCCCTGATCCCCGATCACTCACCCGTCGGGCCGCGCTGGAAATCCCATTCGGCGGCGGACAGCACGAGCAGCGCAAGCTGCCATAGGCCGGACGCGACGGGAGTGGTCTC
>JAGPFT010000187.1 GCA_018056405.1 Anaerolineae bacterium | reverse complement strand
CGGACGGGTTGATCCTGGAAGTACACCCCCAGCCGGAGATGGCCCAGTCGGACGGGCAGCAGTCGCTCAAGCCGGAGCGTTTCGCCGCGCTGGTGATCAGGCTGCGCCAGCTTGCGCCGGTTGTTGGGCGGCAGGTTCCTGAGCCGCGACAGGGATAGGGTGATGGATGCTTCCTTTAGCACCTGTACGGTGCACCTGATCGGCCTGGGATTGATGGGCGGCTCGCTGGCCATGGCCCTGCGCGGCCAGGTGGGGCGCATCACCGCTGAGGACATCGCCCCCGGCGTGATCAAAGATGCCGCCCGACGCGGCGTCATTGACGGGCCGGGCGCGTCCGGGGACGCCGACATCGTTGTGCTGGCCGTGCCCGCGCACACCATCATTGACCTGGTTGCGGGGCTTGCCCTGCGTCCGGGGACGCTGGTGCTCGACCTGGGCAGCACCAAGACGCGCATTTGCCAGGCGCTGGACGCCTTGCCACCGGGCGTGCTGGCCGTCGGCGGGCACCCCATGTGCGGCCTGGCCGAGAACGGCTACGCTCATGCCATCCCTACGCTCTACCAGGGGGCGCGCTTCGTGCTCTGCGAGACGCAGCGTACCACTGATGAAGCGCGGCTCATCGCCGAGGCGCTGGTATACGCGGCCGGCGCGCAGCCCCTCTGGATGGACCGCGCCCGCCAGGATCGCCTGACGGCGCTGACCAGCCACCTGCCGCACTTGCTCTCCTTCGCCCTGATGCGCCTGGCGATGGATGGCGCGGCGGAGGACCCGGCGCTGCTGGAGCTGGCGGCGGGCGGCTTCGACGGGGCGACGCGCCTGGCTCGCACCGACGCAGCCATGATCGTCGGCATGTTCAGCACCAACGCCGACCAGCTTCGCCAGGCCGCCGCCGAGTTACGCGCGCATCTCGATCACCTGGAGATGATCCTGGGCGACGCCGAAGCGCTAGAGCGCGAACTGGGCGCAATTGTGGCGGCGCGCCGCGCCTACACGGCAGAATACGGGGAGCGATTGATCACATGAGCGACCTGTTGGCCTCACCCCCAGCCTCGCTACGCTCGGCTTGCCCCCTCTCCATTCGAATGGAGAGGGGGCGGCGAGGCGCGTTAGCGCCGAGCGGGGGTGAGGCAAAGCACGATCTAGTCACCCCCCGCGAGGTGACGCCATGACTCGCCAACTCACCGCCATCCGCGTGCGCCCCGCCGCGACCTTGCGGGGGACGGTGCGCGTGCCCGGCGACAAGTCGCTCTCGCACCGCGCGCTGATCCTGGGCGCGCTGGCCGAGGGCACGAGTCATGTGCGCGGCTGGCTGCCCGCCGGCGATACGCTGGCGACTTTGGGCTGCGTGCGGGCATTGGGGATCGCGGTCGAGCCAGAGGGCGCGACGGCGCTGACCGTACACGGGCGCGGGCTGGGCGGTCTGCAAGCGCCCCCTGCCCCGCTCGACTGCGCCAACGCCGGAACGGCCATGCGCCTGCTGGCCGGCGTGCTGGCCGGGCAACCCTTCGCCAGCACCCTGGATGGTAGTGAGCAGTTGCGCCGCCGCCCGATGCGCCGCATCACCGAACCGCTGCGGCAGATGGGCGCGCAGATCGCCGATACGGACGGGCACGCTCCCCTGCACGTCCGCCCGGCGACGCTGCGCGGCATGGCCCACAGGCTGCCCGTCGCCAGCGCGCAGGTGAAGAGCGGCATCCTGCTGGCCGGCCTGTTCGCCGACGGTCCGACGACGGTCATTGCGCCGGGGCCGGCGCGCGATCACAGCGAGCGTATGTTGCGGGCGATGGGCGCACAGATCGCCGTAGATGGCTTCAGCGTGACGCTGACCCCCGGCCCGGCCTTGCGCCCGCTCGACCTGACCGTGCCCGGCGACCCTTCCTCGGCAGCTTTCGTGCTGATGGCGGCGCTGCTGGCCGCCGAGGGCGACGTGCGCGTGACCGGCGTGGGCGTCAACCCGACGCGCACCGGCCTGCTGGACATCCTGGCGGCGATGGGCGGTCCCGTGCTCTGCGAGGGCGAGCGCCTGGAAGGGGGCGAGCCGGTGGCCGATCTGCTCGTCCGGCGGGCAGATTTGCGCGGAACGACGGTGGATGGCGACCTGATCGTGCGCGCCATTGACGAGTTCCCCGTGCTGATGGTGGCGGCGACGCAGGCGGCGGGCGAGACGGTCGTGCGCGACGCGGCGGAGCTGCGCGTCAAGGAGACAGATCGCCTCGCGGTGATGGCCGCCGAATTGCGCAAGATGGGCGCGGCCATTGATGAGCGCCCGGACGGGTTCCGCGTTGTGGGGCCGCAACGCTTGCGCGGCGCGGTCGTGGAGGGGCACGACGATCACCGCGTGGCCATGGCCCTGGCCGTCGCCGCGCTGGCCGCCGAGGGCGAGACGCTGATCGAGGACGCCGCCTGCGCCCACGACTCGTTCCCCGGCTTCGTCGAGACGATGCAGGCGCTCGGCGCGGAGATGGCCTGGTGCGACCATGACTGAGCGCGTGGGCTTGCTGGGTTGGCCGGTGACGCACAGCGTTTCCCCGGCCATGCACAACGCCGCCTTTCAGTTTCTTGGGCTGGACTGGCGCTACGATCTGCTGCCCGTCGCGCCCGACCGCTTCGGTGAGGAGGTGAGTCGGCTGCTGGCGGCGGGTTATCGCGGCTTCAATGTGACCATCCCGCACAAAGAGGCGGTGCTGGCCTTGCCGGCAGTGAGCGTGGTCACTGCCGCGACGCGGGCCATCGGCGCGGCCAATACGCTGACTGTGCAGCCTGATGGATCGCTATGCGCCGACAACACCGACTGGCGGGGCTTCGCCGACGACCTGTGGTCGCAGAAGATAGCTGCCGCTGGCGCGACCTGCCTGGTGCTGGGCACGGGCGGGAGCGCGCGGGCGGTCGTTCATGCGCTGGTGCACCTGGGCGCAGGGCACATCACGCTGATCAGCCGCGCGCAGGCCAACGAGCGGACGCTGGCGGGCTGGCCCGTTGCCGGATATGACGATCTGGCCGCGCTCGCGCCCGACGCCGACCTGATCGTCAACTGCACGCCGGTGGGCATGTTTCCCAATGGGAAGGAGTCGCCCTGGCCGCACGAGGTGCCCTTCCCGCCCGGCGCGGTGCTCTACGATCTTGTCTACAACCCGCCGGTGACCGCGCTGATGCGCCAGGCGAAGGCGGCGGGGGCGCGCACCCTCGGCGGGCTGGGCATGCTCGCCCGCCAGGGGGCGCTATCTTTCGCGCAATGGGTGGGGATCATCCCGCCGCTGGTTATAATGGCAGGGGCGGCGCAGGCTGCGCTGGGCGATCTGCACACCAATCCGTGAACGGAGGGCGTGTGAGGGGTGTCCTTGGTGTGCATGGCACGGGCGGCAAGCCTCACCCCCCAGCCTCGCTATGCTCGGCTGGCCCCCTCTCCACGCTGTGGAGAGGGGGCAGCGAGGCTGACCGGCGCGGCCAGGCTGCCTGGTAAGTTTTGCCTACATCTGTGAACAGGAAAGCACGCTTCATGACACACACGATGAGCACCGCAACCGCAGAGAATCTCTTCGATGAGCTGCGCTGGCGCGGCATGATTCACAATGCGGCGGAGGGCGCCGAGGAAGCCCTGGCCCGCGAGAAGGTGACCGCTTACATCGGCTTCGACCCGACCGCCGACAGCCTGCATGTCGGCTCGCTGCTGCCGATCATGGTGCTGGTCCACCTGCAACGGCACGGCCACACGCCAATTGCCCTGGCCGGTGGCGGCACGGGGCTGATCGGCGACCCCAGCTTCAAGGCCAAAGAGCGCCAGTTACTTTCGCAGGAGCAGCTTGCTCGCAACCTGGAAGGGATCAAGGCCCAGCTTGCCCATTTCCTGGCCTTTGAGGGCGTGCCCAACCCGGCGCTGCTGCTCAACAACGCCGACTGGCTGTGCCAGCTCAACCTGATCGAGTTCCTGCGCGACATCGGCAAGTACTTCACCGTCAACTACATGACGGCTAAGGACTCGGTCAAGACGCGGCTGGATAGCGAAGAGGGCCTGTCCTTCACCGAGTTCAGCTACATGCTGCTGCAAGCCTACGACTTCCTGCGCCTGTACCTGGATTACGGCTGCACGTTCCAGATGGGCGGCAGCGACCAGTGGGGCAACATCACCGCCGGGACGGAGTTGATCCGCAAAGTAGCTGACGGCAAAGCCTACGCCCTCACCGTGCCGCTGATCACCACCTCGACTGGCGTCAAGTTCGGCAAGACCGAGACCGGGACGGTGTGGCTCGACGCCCGGCGCACGTCGCCCTTCCACTTCTACCAGTACTGGCTCAACACGTCCGATGCCGATGTGGTGCCGTATCTCAAGTACTTCACCCTGCTGGATCGCGACGAGATCGCCGCGCTGGAGCGCGCCGTCCTCACCGAGCCGCATCTGCGCGCCGCGCAGCGCCGCCTGGCCGAGGAAGTCACGCGCATGGTGCACGGCGAAGATGGCCTGCGCAAGGCGCAACAGGCGACCGAAGTGCTCTTCGGCGAGCGCGACCTGGAAGGGCTGAGCGCCGACGACCTGCTCGACATCTTCGCCGAGGTGCCGTCCAGCGCCATCGCCGCCAGCGACCTGCAAGGGGAGGGGCTGAGCCTGGTAGACCTGATCGCCGGCTGCGGGCTGGAGCGTTCGAAAAAGCAGGCGCGCACCCTGATCGAAGGCGGCGGGCTGTACCTGAACGCGGCCCGCGTAGAGGACGTGGAGCGGCGCGTCACCCTGGCCGACGCCATCGAAGGGCGCGTCATCGTCCTGCGCAAAGGCAAGAAGCAATACCATCTGCTGCGCGTGGAGTAGGGGGTGGAATTGCGGATTGCGAATTGCGGATTGCGGATTGCGGGCACGTAGGGGCGGCGCTTTGCCCCGCCCCAGGGCGCAGCAGAGCAGCGCCCCTCCACAACCGTTCTCGCTGATCGCTGAATGCTGACGGCTGATAGCTGCTTTTCTCGGAGGAACCGTGCTGCGCTTTCTGACTGCGGGTGAAAGTCACGGCCCGGCGCTGACCGGCATCCTGGAGGGGATGCCCGCCGGCGTCCCCCTGACGCCCGACGACCTTGAGCGCGACCTGGCCCGCCGCCAGCAAGGGTACGGGAGCGGCGGGCGGATGCAGATCGAGCATGACCGGGCGCAGATCACCGGCGGGGTGATGAACGGGCGCACGACCGGCGGGCCAATCGCCCTGGTCATCGAGAACCGCGACTGGAAGAACTGGGCACAGCGCGACATCCCCCCCATGACCACGCCGCGCCCCGGTCACGCCGACCTGACCGGCGCGCTCAAATACGGCTACCGCGACCTGCGCCTGGCCCTGGAACGGGCCAGCGCCCGTGAGACGGCCATGCGCGTGGCCATTGGGGCCATCGCCCGGCGCTTGCTGGCCGAGTTCGGCATCACGGTGGGCGGCTATGTGACGGCCATCGGCGCGCAGGAAGCGCACTTCAGCGACGACCCGCCCGATTACCCGGCGCGCTTCGCCGCCGCGCTGGAGTCTGACGTGAGTTGCCCCGATCCGGAGGCCGCCGAACGAATGCGCGCGGCCATCCGCCAGGCCAAGATTGACCGGGACACGTTGGGCGGGATCATCGAAGTCGTCGCGCTGGGGCTGCCGCCCGGCCTGGGGTCGCACGTCCACTACGACCGCCGCCTGACGGGGCGGCTGGCCGGCGCGGTGTGCAGCGTACCCAGCATCAAGGGTGCGGAGATCGGCCCGGCCTTCGCCAACGCCCGTCGCCCTGGCACGCAGGTGCACGACCGCCTGACGCTGGATGAAGACGGGCGCATCCGCCGCGCCAGCAATCGCGCCGGCGGGCTGGAGGGCGGCATGACCACCGGCGAGCCGCTGATCGTGCGCGCGGCCATGAAGCCGATCAGCACCACCCTGACGCCCCTGGAGTCGGTGAACCTGGCGACGGGGACGCCCGCGCATACCGAATACGAGCGCAGCGACTTCTGCGCCACGCCGCGCGCGGTAGTCATCCTCGAGGCGATGGTGGCGCTGGTGCTGGCTGACGAACTGTTGCGCAAGCTGGGCGGCGACAGCCTGGACGAGCTACGCCCGCGCTTCGCCGCGCTGCGCCAGGCGCGGCTGGACGATCTGCCGATGGACGACGCGCCCTGGCGTTTCGGCTACGAGACCTGGTGACCTCACCCCCGCTCGGCGCTGGGGTGTCTCGCCGCCCCCTCTCCATGTTGGAGTTCAGGGGCGGACAGGCATTGAGTGAACATGAAGACAGGCGAACATCGCACGTCTAGCCTCACCCCCCGGCCCCCTCCCCACGTGGTGGAGAGGGGGAGCCAGGCCGCTATGAAGTCCCCTCTCCAC
>JAGPFT010000186.1 GCA_018056405.1 Anaerolineae bacterium | reverse complement strand
AGGTTTCGGGCGGCAGGGCGTTTGGATCGGGCACCACTTCCTCTTCGACCGACGGCAACAGCGATTCCTCGCTGACGCCGGCGATGATGATCAGGTGCTTCATCAGGATTTCCGCCGCCTGGCTCATGGCCTCTTCGGGGCGGATGGTGCCATCAGTCCAGATTTCGAGGATGAGCTTATCGTAGTTGGTCTTTTGGCCGACACGCGCGCGCTCAACATCGTAATTGACCCGGCGAATGGGGCTGAAGACAGCATCCACCGGCAACTCGCCAATCGGCAGGCGTCCGCGATCTTCTGAGGGCGAGAAGCCCCGGCCCATCTGGACGGTGAACTCGACCTCAAGCTGCGTGTCTTCGGCATCCGACGTGAACAGGTACAAGTCCGGGTTGACGATCTCGACTTCGGGCGGGCAGATGATGTCCGCCGCCGTAGCTGTTCCCTCACCGCGCATTTCCAGGCGCAGCCGCGCCGACTCGGTATCGAACAGCTTGAGGCGAAGCTGCTTGGCCTGCAGGATGAACTGGGTCATGTCCTCGCGGATACCGGGAATTGCCGAGAACTCGTGGTGAACGCCCGAAACCCGGATAGATGTCACCGCAGCGCCAGGCAGGGAGGAGAGCAGCACGCGCCGCAGGGCGTTGCCCACTGTAATGCCATAGCCCTGCTCCAATGGGCTGATGATGAAGCGCCCGTACTTTTGCGAAGCGGCGTCCCCTTCGATCTTGGGCAGCACCATGTTGTTCGTAACCACGTCCCCTCCTCTAGATGGGACTTCTACTCGTTGTGGTCACCGGCTCAGCGCCTAGCGCGAGTAGTATTCCACAATGAGCTGTTCGTTCAGCGGGAGATCAATGTCGCGGCGCTCCGGCACCCGCAGGACGGTGCCCTTCATCGCCGCCGAGTCCACTTCCAACCATTCGGGCGCAGCCGGACGGTCGCTCATGTAGGACTTTAGCTCTTTGAAATAGGCGCGCTGACGGCTGCCATCGCGCACCGCGATCACGTCGCCGGGGACGACCAGATACGACGGGATGTTCGTCCGGCGACCGTTGACCACGAAATGCCCGTGCTGGACCAGCAGGCGGGCATGGCTGCGCGAATCGGCCCAGCCCATGCGGAAAATAACGTTGTCCAGGCGGCTTTCGAGGATAGACAGCAGGTTCGAGCCGGTCAGGCCGGGGCGACGCAGCGCCTCGCCGAAGTAGCGGCGGAACTGGCGCTCCAGCACGCCGTAGACCCGGCGCGCTTTCTGCTTCTCACGGAGTTGCAGCGCGTAGTCCGAGCCGCGCCCGCGCCGGAACTGGGCGTCTTTACCGTGCTGGCCGGGGGCATAGCTGCGGCGCTCGAACGAGCACTTGGGCGACATGCAGCGCGCGCCCTTAAGGAAGAGTTTTTCCCCTTCGCGGCGGCAGAGCTTACAGACTGGTCCAGTATAACGTGCCATTGGGTTCTGGCTTCCTCCACACTAGGACAAGTGTGTTTACACCACTCGTCTCAAATGGGTCACAGACCGTCCGCAGACGGTTATACGCGCCGCTTCTTGGGGGGGCGCACCCCGTTGTGGGGAACGGGCGTCACGTCGGTGATCGAGCGCACCTTCAGCCCACTCGCCTGGATGGCGCGAATAGCGGCTTCGCGACCAGGGCCAGGCCCTTTGACGAACACATCCACTTCCTGCATCCCATGCTCTTTGGCGTTCTCAGACGCCTGCTGAGCGACCATGCGCGCCGCGTAGGGCGTGCTTTTGCGGCTGCCCTTGAAGCCGGCGGTTCCAGCGCTGGCCCAGGCCACGACGTTGCCCTGCTGATCGCTCATGGAGACGATGGTATTGTTGAACGTCGCCTGGATATGCGCCTGACCGTATGGGATATTCTTTCTGACCTTGCGTGGCCCGCGCTGTGGCCCCCTACGAGTACGTCCCATTGTCCTTTACATTCTCCTCGATACTTGGTCCGCGAACGTCGCACTCCCCCGCCACACGCCAACACCCTGGCCGCCCCAGAGGGCCGCGCAGGTCGCGCTCAAGCGGGCCTGGCACAACGTTGCCATGCAAGCCCGCAGGCGGGTCAGGTAGGCCCCAAGGACTACTTCTTCTTGGCCCCACGACGACGACCACGTCCTGCCACCGTCTTTTTGGGGCCGCGCCGTGTGCGAGCGTTGGTCTTGGTTCGCTGGCCGCGCACAGGCAGGCTGCGGCGGTGACGCAGGCCGCGATAGCTGCCGATCTCGATCAGCCGCTTGATGTTGAGCTGGACTTCACGGCGCAGTTCGCCTTCCACGCGGAACTGGCCAACGCCCTCGCGCAGCTTTTGAACCTCGTCTTCGGTCAGGTCTTTGACGCGCGTGTCCGCATTGACGCCGGTCTGTTCGAGGATCTGCTTGCTGCGAGTCGAGCCAATACCGTAGATATAGGTAAGCGCGACTTCAACGCGCTTATTGCGCGGGAGATCCACACCCTCGATACGTGCCATAAAGCCGTCATCTCCTCGTTCTTTGGCGGCAGCCAGCCGCCAGACGGAACTACTATTTTAGCGAAAAGCGCTGCCCTTGAACAGGGTTAACTTCGCCTGGGTGCGTGCAAAACCTGTCAGGGTGGGGCGCTGCTCTGCTGCGCCCTGACCAGCCTCACCCCCGCTCGGCCCCCTGACGCGGGCCTCGCCGCCCCCTCTCCACGACGTGGAGAGGGGGCAAGCCGAGCGCAGCGAGGCTGGGGGTGAGGCTACTGCCAGCGTCACACGTATCACTGACCACCTTTGCACACCCCCCTTCGCCTGCATTGTTCTGGCTAGAGCGCCGTCAGAATCAGCGGCGGGCCTTCGGGCACAATGGCGACCGTGTGCTCGAAGTGCGCACACAACGACCCATCCTGGGTCACCGCCGTCCAGTGATCGTCCAATGTGCGCACCGGGGCGCGCCCTGCGCTGATCATCGGCTCGATGGCCAAGGTGTACCCTGGCCGCAGCGTCTCGCTGCGGAAGTAGCGGCTGCGCCGCCCAGCCGGCCACCAGTTGGGCACGTGCAGGTCTTCGTGCATGGCCCGCCCCACCCCGTGCCCGGCGTATTCGCGCACCACACTATAGCCGTTCCGCTCGACAAAGCGCTGCACGGCGCGGGCGATGTCGCGCGTGGTGTTGCCGGCCAGCGCCGCTGCAATGCCCTCGTACAACGCCTGCTCGGTCACTTCCAGCAGGCGCTGCGCCTCTGCCGAGATAGCACCAACTCCGACGGTGATCGCCGAGTCGCCCACGAACCCCTTGAAGATCGTCCCGCAGTCCAGGCTGATGATGTCGCCTTCGCGCAGGATACGGTCCGCACGGGGGATGCCGTGCACCAACTCATCGTTGATGGAGGCCGTGATCGTCGCCGGGAAGGGATACTCGCTCCCCGGCGGATAGCCCAGGAAGGCGGGCCGGGCACCGTGCTGGCGCAGCACCTCGGCGGCAATTGCGTCCAACTCCAACGTGCTGATGCCGGGCCGGACAGCCTGGCGCATGGCCTGCAAGGCCAGGGCGTTAATGCGCCCTGCCTCGCGCATGATGGCCACTTCTTCCGGCGTCTTGGGCGTCACCGGCATCGTGTCAATCCTGCCCTGCGAGGGGCGAGGAGCGCAGGCCGCGCCCCTCCCCACTCACCACTGCACTCTAGCGCATGAACCCATCGTAATTGCGCATGGTCAACTGCGCCTCAAGCTGACGCATCGTGTCAATGACCACGCCGACGACGATGATCAGACCCGCGCTGCTGATGACCAACGCCGGATTGCCAGAACTGGCCGCCACTGCCGGGTCGAGCACCAGATTCTGGATCAACTGCGTCAGGCCGGGCAGGATGGCCACCGTCCCCAGGAACACCGCGCCCACCAGCGTGATGCGGTTGACGACGCGGTTGATGTAGTCCTGCGTGCGGCGTCCTGGCCGGATGCCGGGAATGAATCCGCCGTTCTTCTGCAGGCTATCGGCCAGGTTCTGGTTCTGGATCATCACGCTGGTATAGAAGAAGGTGAAGCCCACCACCAACCAGAAATAGATGAACCAGTAGAGGAACCCTTGCTGGTTGCCAAACGTGTTCTGGATGCGTGTGGCCAGGTCGCCGCTGAAGAACCCCGCGACGATGGCCGGGAAGGTCACGATGGACTGGGCGAAGATGAGCGGGATCATGCCCGCCGTGTTGACCTTGAGCGGGATGTGTGTGGCCCCGCCCCCGTACATCTTGCGTCCGCGCACGCGCTTGCCGTACTGTACCGGAATGCGCCGCGTGCCTTCCTGGATGATCACGATGACCACCACCGTCACCAGCGTGAGCACCACAAACGTGATCAGGTTGAACACCGCAGCCTCGCCTTGCAGCAGTTGGTAGAGGCTGGCTGGCACGCGGGCCACGATGCCGGCGAAGATGATGATCGAGATCCCGTTGCCGATGCCCTGCTCGGTGATCAACTGGCCCAGCCAGATGGCGAACATCGTCCCTGCCGTCATCGTCACGATGACCGAGAGCGTCGTCAGCAGGTTGCTGCCAGCCCCAAAACCAAATCCCTTGATCAGGTCCACACCGAGACCCGACTGGTTGATCTGGCTCTGGAAGATGTTGATCTGGCCGACGGACTGCAAGGCCGCCATCGGGATCGCCAGGTAGTAGGTATACTGCTCGATCTTTTCCCTGCCACCCGGCTCTTTGGCGATGGCTTCCAGGCGGGGGATGATGGGCACCAGCAATTGCAGGATGATCGAGGCGGTGATGTACGGGTACACCCCGTTGGCGATCACGCTGAAATTGGAGACGGCCCCCCCCGAAAGGAGGTTGAGCACGCTCAGGAATCCGGATTCGTTGTCGCTAAACAGTTGATCTAGAGCCTCGCGCTGCACCCCTGGCACCGTCACATGCGCGGCGAACTGGTAGATGACCAGGATGAAGAGCGTATAGAGCATCTTCCGCCGCAGGTCTGGCAGCCGGAATGCATTCCGTAGCGCCTCGATCATGGTGTTATTCCTTATCCGCTAAACTAATGATGGAGAAACCAGATTGGACGCGCACATCAAGGGGTTTGCGGTGATTGGTTCCTGGTTGTGGGTCATGGGTTGTTGGCGAAAGCCGCTGCACGCCCATTCTACCAACAACCGGAACCCTCAAACCCTCTCCACATGGGCAAAATCCAGTCACATCCTCCATGAAGTAGCCCGAACCGGGCCGGCGGGTGCCAGGCGAGCGCGCTCACTGCTCCTGCTGGGCGCGCAGCTTGTCGAGCTGGTCCTTGGGTAGCTTCTTGACGGTTGCGCGCGCGCCGCTCACCAACAGCTCCAGGGTCTGCACCGAGCCACCAGCGGCCTCGATCTTCTCCTGCGCGCTCTTCGAGAAGCGATGCGCGCTGACGGTCAGCTTGGCGCTCAGGTCGCCGTCTCCCAGGATGACCACCGGCTCGTCGGCCTTCTTGATCAGGCCCTTTTCCGCCAGGGTTTGCGGGGTGACGGTCGCGCCGTCGCTGAAGACACGCGCCAGGGATTCCAGGTTCACTTCCTGGTATTCGACGCGGAAGATGTTGGTGAAGCCGCGCTTGAACGGCAGACGCCGCACGAGCGGAAGCTGTCCACCCTCGAAGTAGGCCCCCTTGACGCCGCCACTGCGCGCGCCCTGGCCTTTGGTACCGCGTCCCGCCGTCTTGCCCTGGCCGGCGCTGATCCCCCGGCCCACGCGCTTGCGTGGTTTTGTGGCCCCTTTGTCGGGGCGCAGGTCGTGTAACTTCATGCTTCGATCTCCTCGACCTTGACCAGGTGGATGACCTTGTGGATCATGCCCCGGATAGGCGGCGTGTCGTCGTGGATCACCGTCGAGTTCAGACGGCCCAGCCCCAGCGCCTTGACGGTGGCTTTCTGGCGCTTATTGTAGCCGATGGGACTGCGCACCAAGGTGACGCGCAGCTTTTTGTCAGTCATTCGCTTTCCTCCCGCGATTCCAGAAGGGCTGGAGCTGCGCCGGGTCTTTGCCGCGCATGGCGGCCAGTGTCTCGATATCCTTGAGCTGGGCCAGCGCCTCGATGGTGGCATAGGCCACGTTCAACGTGTTGGCGCTGCCCTGGCTCTTGCTGAGGATGTCGCGCACGCCCGCTGCTTCCAGCACGGCACGCACACCGCCCCCCGCGATCACACCCGTGCCGGGCGAGGCGGGCTTGAGAAAGACCTTCGCGCCGCCGCGCCGGCCCGTCACCTCATGGGGGATGGTCGTGCCCGTCAGCGACACCGTGTGCATGTTGCGCCGCGCACGCTCCGACGCCTTGCGGATGGCATCGGGAACGCCGCGCGCCTTGCCGACGCCGATACCCACCTGGCCCCTGTTATCGCCGACAACCACCAC
>JAGPFT010000185.1 GCA_018056405.1 Anaerolineae bacterium | reverse complement strand
CCGCAACTGCACAGCCTGATAGATTTTGCACGCCCCCATCGAGTCTCGCAGCGGGCGGGCGCTGTGGTATACTGCCAGGGAAGGAACTGCAAAGAGGACGTGTCCAACAGGGATTGCACGTATGCGGGCGATTGACATCATCGAGAAGAAGCGCGACGGTGGCGAGCTAAGCGCCGCAGAAATCCAGTGGTTCATCAGCGGGTTCACCAACGGCGAAATCCCCGATTATCAGGCAGCGGCATGGCTGATGGCCGTCTTCCTGCGCGGCATGACCCCCCGCGAGACGCTTGACCTGACGCTGGCGATGGCCACCAGTGGCGAGCAGCTCGACCTGTCGCCAGCCATCGAGTACGCGGTGGACAAACACTCCACCGGTGGCGTGGGCGACAAAGTGACGCTGGTCGCGCTGCCGCTGGTGGCAGCGGCGGGCGTGCCCGTCGCCAAGATGAGCGGGCGCGGACTGGGCTTCTCCGGCGGGACGCTCGACAAGCTGGAGTCCATCACCGGCTATCGGGTCAAGCTGAGCGACGAGGAGATCATCCGCCAGGTGCGCGAGATCGGGATCGTGCTCTGCGGGCAGACCAAGCGCCTGGCTCCTGCTGACGGTGCGCTGTACGAGCTGCGTGACGTGACCGGCACCGTGCCCAGCCTGCCCCTGATCGCCAGCAGCATCATGAGCAAAAAGCTGGCTTCCGGGGCAAAAGCCATCGTCCTCGATGTGAAGGTGGGCGCGGGCGCGTTCATGAAAACCGTGGACGAAGCGCGCGCCCTGGCCCAGACAATGGTGGATATTGGCGTGGGGGCTGGGCGAGCGATGGTCGCGCTGCTCTCGGACATGAATCAGCCGCTTGGCTGCGCGGTGGGCAACGCCCTAGAAGTCCGCGAGGCGGTCGAGGCCCTACGCGGCGGCGGCCCCGCCGACCTGCGCGAGCACTGCCTGACGGTTGCCGCGCATATGGTGCGGCTGGGACGGCGCGAAATACAGCTTAACGCGCTCGACGCGATTACCCAGGAATTGGCCGCCCTGCTCGACAGCGGCGCGGCACTGGCCAAGTTCCGCGCGCTGGTGGCGGCACAAGGCGGCAAGGTGCGCCAGATTGACCACCCAGACCTGCTGCCTTCAGCGCGCCTGCAGGAGACCGTGCGGGCGGAGCGAAGCGGCTGGGTCGCCCGCATGGACGCGCGGGCTGTGGCCCAGGCAGCGTTGGAACTCGGCGCGGGCCGCGTGCGCAAGGCCGACGCCATTGACCCGGCGGTGGGCGTCGTCGTGCACAAGAAAGTCGGCGACCAAGTGGAGGCAGGCGATGCTCTCTTTACCGTGCACGCCAACGGCGAGAGCCAACTGGCGCGGGCGCTAGCAGTGCTGGCCGACGCGCCGTTGCTGGACGATGAAGCACCGCAGCCGCTCCCGGCGTTCTACGGCACGATCACCGAGGCGTCCGCTTGACCTCACCCCCGCTTGGCGCTGGCGCGCCTTGCCTCCCCTTCTCCACGTTGGAGAGAGGGAAAGGCCGAGCGCAGCAAGGCCAGGGGGGTAAGGTTGCGCACAGGAATGATCGGATTAGAGGCCGTTTGAGAGGCCATTTGAGAAGAAGGACAACCCCACCCTAAATCCCTCCCCGCCAGCAGGGAGGGACTTGAGCTTGCTCCCCCTTTCCCCGCAAGCGGGGAAAGGGGGCCGGGGGGATAGGGGTTAGAAAGACTTCTCAAACGGTCTCTGAAAACCTCACCCCCCGGCTCCCTCTCCATACATGGAGAGGGGGAGTAAGCGTCGGGTTAAGTCCCCTCTCCGCGTGTGGAGAGGGGATTTAGGGGTGAGGTAGACCCGCACATCAGGACTTCTCAAACGGTCTCTGAAAACCTCACCCCTCGGCCCCCTCTCCATACATGGAGAGGGGGAGTAAGCGTCGGGTTAAGTCCCCTCTCCGCGTGTGGAGAGGGGATTTAGGGGTGAGGTAGACCCGCACATCAGGACTTCTCAAATGGCCTCTTATTCTTCCAAAGAGCCACACGCGCCGGAGGACTTGCCCATGCCCATCCTGCATCGCCTGGGCAACCCATCGCCCCCTGACGACGACCCGAACGCCGAGCCGCGCCTCTCGCCGCTGGTGCCGGGGCGCTCCGGGCGGCCTAGCTTCTCGCTGGAGGCGCTGCGCGAGCGCGTCGAGCGCCAGTTCCACGAGGAGACGGCAGGCCGCGCCGACATCCTGGCCGAGCTGGACACAGAAGCCAGCCAGCGCGCCGCCCTGCGCGAGGTCGCCGAGTACGTCTTCGCCGTCGAAGCGGTCAGCCCCACCGCCGCCGACAAACAGACCATCCTGGATCGCGCGCACAGCAACCTCTTCGGCTTCGGCCCGCTGGAAGACCTGCTGCGTGACGAGACCGTGACCGAGATCAGCATCAGCGGCCCGGCGGAAGTGCGCTTCCGGCGCAGCGGCGAGCCGCCCCGCCCCGCCCCCCACTGCTTCGATGACAGCGCGCAACTGGCCATCATCCTCGCCCGCCTCTTGGCGGAGTCGGACGCTGTTCTATCGGCCTCCACCCCTTTTGTGGAGACGGGCGTCACGCTGCGCGGACGGCGCGCCCGCCTCAGCGCCCTCAGCCCGCCGCTGAGTCCCGCGCTAACCGTGACCCTGCGCCTGCACCCGCCCTGCCCGCTGACGCTCGCCGACCTGGAAGCGCGCGGCGCTCTGCCCCCGGCGGGGATCGCCCTGCTACGCGCCGTTGTTGCGTCTGGATTCGGCCTGCTCATTGCGGGCGACGCAGGGGCAGGCAAGACAACGCTGGCCGGGGCGTTGCTGCCCGAACTCGCCGGGCGGATCGCCGCCGCCGAACGCGCCGGGGAACTGCCCCTGCCGCCGGAAGCAGCGGGCTTCTGCCCGGCTCCGCCCGCGCCTGACCGACCCGGCGCAGACTTTGCCCAGACGATTCGTGCGGCGCTGGCAGCAGCCCCGGATTGGCTAGTCATTGACGAGATCAGTGCGGGTGAAGCGCCCGCCCTGTGGGAGGCGCTGGCTGCCGAGCCTGCGCCACATTGCCTGTGGGCGCTGCGCGCGCCCGCCCAGCCCGACCGCCTGCGCAGCGCCCTGACCATGATCCTGCGCCGGGCGCGGCCCGCCATAGACGAGGCGCACCTGCACCACACCATCGCCGAGCGGCTACCCTTCGTCGCTGTCCTGGCGAAAGCCGGGGAGTCTGCGCGGCTGGTTCTTCTCGCCGAGTGGCAGGCGCAGGGCAATGACCTGGCGCTACGCCCGTTGCTGACCGCCAAGAGGGACGGGTGGGCGCTGGCCCGCGACGGATCGGCCCACCCGCTCGACCTGCCGCCGGAATTCTGGCAGTAATGCGCGTTCCTGCTCTACTTCGCCCAACCTGGGAGAACCTGTAACTATGCCGTCTATCGCTCGCCGTTTGCTCGCTGCACTCCTTGCTATGGGGCTGCTCGCCCACCTGCTGTCGCCCCTTATTTCACCGCTGGCTTTCGCTCAGGAATCCGCCGTACCTCAGAGCGCGCTGGCGGCGATCATCTTCTCCGGCGCGGCTGGCTCTCCGGCGCACTACGGCGTATACCTGGGCGACGGGCTGCTACTGACCACCTGGCACGCCTGGACGCTCGACGGCGACCGCTACACCGCTGCGGAGTCATCGCTGTCGCCAAGCCGCCAGGTGACAACCTACGACAATGACGGGCGGCCCGATCCCGGCGAAGACTTGCTGGGACTGGCCGACTGCGCCGGGCGTTGGCTGCCGCTGGCCCAGGCAGACTCCACCTGCACGCCCTTCGCCCGGCTGGACGGCGCGAGCGTCGTCTTCCCGCTGGCCGCTGAGGGGGCCAATGGCTCTCCCATTCCCGTGCAGCGCCTTGTCTACGCCAGCCGCGAGCACGACATCGCGCTGCTGGCTGTGGACGCCGGCGCTCTGGCCGAGCGAGACATCACGCCCGCGCGCCTCAGCGCCGAGCCAACCCGCGCGGAGCAGCCCGTGCTCGTCCCCACGCGCCGCGCCGGCGAACACCCGGTGATCGCGGAGTATGCGCTTGCCAGCGGCACGCCCGCGCTCAGCCCGCCCGCTGAGACACCCGGCCTGGACATTCCCTGGCGTGTGCCCAGTCTACTGCTCGCCGCAACCAGCATCCTCGACGGCGCACCGGTCTTCGACGCGCAGTCCGGCGACGTGATCGGGCTGGCCTGGCGGCCTACTGATTCCCCGGACGCGCCCGGCACCTGGGTCACGCCCGTCGCCGTGTGGCTGCACGCGCTCTACGTGGCCAACGATGAACTGCGCAGCCCGGCCCTGACCGCCGTGTTGAACCGCGCCGCAAGCGCGCCGGTAGCGGGGCCGCTGACGCGCGGCGACCCGCTCGCGCCCAGTCTGGGCAACAGCGGCATTGACGTGCAGCACGTGGCCCTTACCCTGACCATTGACCCGCACGCAGGGACATTGCAAGGCAGCGCGTCCCTCGACATTCGCGTGACCATGCACCGGCTGTTGAGCTTCGGCCTGGATGCGCACAGCCTGAACATCCAGCGCGTGATGGTGAACGACAAGGACGCCTCTTTTGCCGTCAAGGGAGAGAAGCTCATCATCGCGCTGCCCGCTCCGCTGGACTACGGGACGCAGTTCCACGCGGAGGTTGTCTACAGCGCCCGACCGCAGCCCTTCCGCAGCCGCTTCATCCCCTTCTTTGACATCGGCATGTTCTTCACCAACGGGCAGGCGTTCACTCTCAGCGAACCGGACGGGGCGCGCACCTGGTTCCCCTGCAACGACCACCCCAGCGACCGCGCCACCTACGAGTTCCGCCTGACCGTGCCTGCGCCATTGGTCGCCGTCGCCAACGGGCAGCTTGTCAAGACGGTGCACTACGACGATGGGATGCGCACTTTCGTCTGGCGCATGGCCGAGCCAATGGCTTCCTACCTGGCCCTGATTGCGGTGGGGAACTACACCGCTGTCAAGGAGCGCACGGCAGATGGAATCCCGCTCCAGCACTACGTCTACCCGGCCAGCGCCGACGATGCCCGGCGGGTCTTCAGCTATACCGGCGAAGCCCTCGGCCTGCTGGCTGACATGCTCGGCCCCTACCCGTATAGTTCCTACGGGCACGTGGTCGTGCCGCACAACAGCATGGCCCTCGAAACGCAGACGATGACCGCCATGCCCGACGCCGTGCTCACTGCGTCCGAGCTGGACGTATTCCCGCTGCTGGCGCACGAGCTGGCCCATAGCTGGTTCGGCAATGCCGTGACGCTGGGATCGTGGAGCGACATCTGGCTGAACGAGGGCTTCGCCACCTATGTCGAATGGCTGGCCCGCGAAGCCCGCCTGGGAGCGGAAGCGGGCATCGCCGCGCGCACCGCCGCCGAGCGCTCGCTGCTGGCCGACACGCGCGCGACTCTGCTGGCCTCCCCGCTGCCGGAGGAACTTTTCAGCACGGCCAGCTACGACAAGGGAGCCTGGCTGCTGCACATGCTGCGCGGGGTCATCGGCGACGACGCCTTCTTCGCCTTCCTGCAAACCTACATCCGGCAGTTCCGCGACCGCCCGACCAGCACGCTCGACGTGTGGCGACTGGCCGAGCGCGTCAGCGGCCAGGACCTGGCCTGGTTCTTCGAGCAATGGCTGTTGCAGGCCGGGATTCCGCGCTACACGCTGTATTGGTCGGAGGCGGATTCCGGCGTCGAGGTGCGCCTCTGCCCGGACGGTGCGGGCGCGTATCGGCTGGCGCTGCCCTTGCGTCTGCGGCAGGGCGCGCGCGAGGAAGACGTGCTGCTGGCCGTAAGCGAAGGCGGGGCGCGGGCATCGTTCTCGCTGGGCTTCATCCCCGCCGAAGTCCTGCCCGATCCCGCCCAGAACGTGCTGGCTCAGGTGATCGTGCAGCCCATCGCTGCCCTGCCGGAGGCGTGCCCGCCGCCCGCCGCGCCCTGATCAGCCTGCTATCGGGTGCGTGCGAGAGCCATCAGCGAATGGCTTAACGCCGTATATAGACCTCACCCCCTGGCCTCGCTACGCTCGGCTCTTCCCCCTCTCCGTCAACGGAGAGGGGGAGGCGAGGCGCGTCAGCGCCGAGCGGGGGGTGAGGTTCGTAGGGGCGTGCAGCAAGCCGCGTCTCTCTCACGCCGGCGCTCGGCGATCAGACTTCCGAAGTTTCCGAAAACTTCGGAAGTCTGGTGCAGCAGAAAGCCCCTCCCCCTGGCCCCCTCTCCGGCCAAGCCAGTCCAGGGGCGGACAGCAGCGTGAGAAGCATTGAGAGGGCGACCGATCAACCTCACCCCCTGGCCTCGCTACGTTCGGCTCTTCCCCCTCTCCGTCAACGGAGAGGGGGCGGCGAGGCGCGTCAGCGCCGAGCGGGGGGTGA
>JAGPFT010000184.1 GCA_018056405.1 Anaerolineae bacterium | reverse complement strand
GGCCCCCTTTCCCCGCAAGCGGAGAAAGGGGGAGCAAGCTCAAGTCCCTCCCTGCTGGCGGGGAGGGATTTAGGGTGGGGTTGTCCTTCTTCTCAAATGGCCTCTGAGCGCAAGGAACCGCCATTGTCGCCCTGGTGAGAGCGCTGATATAATCGGTTCAGAAAGTTATGAAAGACACAAATCGAGCGGGGGCCGGGTATCTGCCGTTGGCGTGCCCAAGAGCAGCACAGATTGCCGCTTGAGGGCCTTCAGCAGGCGCACTCTGGCAATATGTCGCGCCAGGCGCATGATCTGGATACTTGGGGCCGTAGCGCGAGATTTCACCTGTCACCGTCAGCACGCCAGCAGACTCGGAGCGCGAGACAGCATGAGCATTAATACGTCCCTTCAGGCTGTAGAAGAACTCCTGCTGTCCGTCGCGCGCAGCTCAGTGCCTCTGCTCAGCGAGACGAGTCAGCACATTCTCTCAGCCGGTGGCAAGCGCCTGCGCCCGCGCCTGGTGCTGCTCGCTCATGCGGCAGTGGGCGGCCAGAACATCGCCGAGGTCATCCCGCTGGCCGCCGCCGTCGAGATCATCCACACAGCGACTCTCGTCCATGACGACATCAACGATCACGGCACGCTGCGGCGGGGCCGCGAGACAGTCAACTCGCGCTGGGGCAGCACGTTCGCCTTGCTCACCGGCGACTACATGTTCACCAAAACCTATGAGATCATGGCCCCCTACTCCGCCGAGTTAAATCTGGTCCTGGTGCACGCGGCCATCGAACTCGTCGAAGGCGAGACTCTCCAGATTCAGGCCGCCCGCGAAGGCGCGCTCGACCGCGAGACCTATTATCAGATCATCTCCAAGAAGACCGCTGCCCTCTTCGTCGCCTGCACCGAACTGGGCGCTACCGTCGCCGGCGCGCCAAGCGAATGGATCGCCGCGCTGCGCGACTACGCCTTCAATCTGGGCCTCGCTTTTCAGATCATTGACGATGTGCTCGACCTCTCAAGCGACACTCAAACCCTGGGCAAGAACGCCGGCATAGACCTCGCGCAAGGGCGCGGCATTGCTGCCGTGCGCGAGGACGGCGCAGACACCCGCTCTGTGACGGCGGTGCAGGTCACGCCGGATACAGCCCCTGGCCCCCTCAAAGAATCCCTGCTCTCCGGGCAACCGCCGCAGGTCGCCATCGAGATTGGCCGCGCCAAAGCCCGCGAGCTGGTGGAGCGCGCCCTGACCAGCCTGGAGACCTTGCCGCCATCCGCCGCCCGCGACGAGTTACAGGCGCTCGCCCGGCAGGTCGTCACGCGCGACCACTAGCGCCACCCAGCCCCCTGCAAGCGCCATCAGGTCGGATCGCGCCTAGTCGAGCGGCGCGTCTGGGCTGGTTGGCGCGTAGAAGAGAATGGGCAGCGGCTCGCCCTCTCCGAAGTGAGTAGCCCATAGGGTCTGGAACGTCCCGTCGAGGGCCATGTCTTGCAGCGTGGCGTCTACCAGCGCGCGGAAGTCTGCGTCGGCGTGCGGCACGGCGAACGCGATCGGGCGGTTGTCGCCGTATTGAGTGGGCAGAATCTTGACGCCCGTCTCGCCGGCCTCGCGCACCAACCCCAGCAAGCGCAGGCTATCACCGAAGATAGCATCCACGTTCCGCCCGACGGTCAGCGTGTAGATGGCGTCATCCTCGCGCTGAATGGCAAACGGCTCGTTGATGTTGGCGCTGACGCCGGACATTTCGGCGAATCGACGGATCAGGTCAGCGTCTGCCGGCTCATCGGCGAAGTAGCCGATCCACCAACCGGTGCCGAGCATGTCGGCGAAGCCGCTGGTGATCTGCGACGGCTGAGCGACCATCAGCCGGTCCCCGTGCGTCAGATAGGGCAGCGAGTACTCGACGCGCAGCGTGGCATCCCAGGCCGGGCTGACGCCCACTGCCAGATCGGCCTGCCCCCCGGCGACGAGCGCCGCCGCCCCCTGCGCGGAGTCGGGCAGGTACTCGATCTGCGCGTTCCAGCGCCGGGCCATCTCCTCCACCAGGGCGCGGTTGAGCGCATTGATGGTGGCGATCAGGGCGGGCGCATCCTGACCGAGGGGAACCACACCGGCCACGCGCAACGGCTGACCGCTGCGGAGGCGCTCGGCCACCGAACGGTCAGGAACCGGCGCATCGGTCGGAAAGTCTGCCAGCGCCCGCTGGTCTTCATACAACCGTTCGTAAACTGGCACGAGCAGGTCGAAGTTCGTGCCGTCGCCGGCGAACCACGCGCTGTGGATTTCTTCCAGACGCCCGCTGGCCTTCAACCGCTGCAACGAGCGGTTGAGCACATCGCGCAGGTTCACGTCCCAGCGGCGGATGGTTATCGCGTAGTACTCGTTCAGCACCGGCTCGTCAATCAGGCGCATCCCCTGCCGTCCCGCGCGGCGCAGGCTATCCAGCACGCCCACCATACCCTGCACCTCACCGTTCGCCAGCGCGTCGAGCGCCGCGCTCTCGGTGAGGAACGGGCGCACGTCGAAGTTCACGCCGCTGCCCTCGCTCCAGGCGTGCAGAGCGCGCTCGCTGCGGCTGCCGATCTCGACGGCGACAGGCTGCCCGGCCAGGTCGCGCAGCGTGACATAAGGCGCTCCTGTGAGCACGACCATGCGCTCGGCGTTAGCGTAGTACGGGTGGGTGAAGTCCACCAGGCTCTCGCGGTCGCGGGTGTGAATCTGCTGGCCGACAAGCACATCTACCTGGCCGCTGAGCAGCATATCGAGCGCGTTGTGGCGCGTTACCTGGGTGAATTCCAGCTCGATCCCTAGCTCGATGCCGATTGCCTCCAGAATCTCAATCTCGTAGCCGGTGACTACGCCCTGCTCGTTGAGCCAGGCGAACGGATAGGCGTTGAAGTAGGTGCCCACCCGCAGCACGCGGTCGCGCTGAATGGCCGCCAGCCCGGACTCCGTCGGCGGGGTGAATGGCGTGGCCGTCAGCGTGGGCAGTGGCGTCGGGGGAACGAGCGTCGGCGCAGCCAATGTCGGCGTCGCGGACGGGATCGCTGTGGGAGGGAGCGTCTGCGTCGCGGTGGGAGCGAGAGTCTCAGTGGCCGTAGCAACGGGCGTGTCGCCCTGGGCCGCTACCGCCCTGACTGGCAAGGCAACGTAGATGGCCAGCAGCGCGATCAGCCCTGCCGCCACGCATCCAGCCAGCAGGGACAGGCATCGTGTGTGCAGACGGGTTGTGAGAGACATAAGCTATTCCTTGTATAGACCATACGCTTCGATGTAGGCGAGAACGGCGTCTGGCACCAGGTAGCGGACACTGCGCCCGGCGGCAATCGCTGCGACAATGGCCGAAGACGCAATGTCCAGGCGCGGCGCGGGAATCCACGCCACGCGCGCTGCCAGGCCGGGGATGGCGCGCTCCAGCGCATCCAGATTCACGTCATCGGCGGGGCGACGCAGCACGCCCAGCCGGGCCAGCGTGATCAACTCCTGCGGGCGCGACCAGGTGGGCAGATCGCGCAGCGAGTCCCCGCCGATGAGCAGCACGAGATCGCTGTGGGGGTATTCCTCGCGCAGCAGGCGCAGCATATCCACCGTGTAGTGCGGGCCGGGTCGGTCCAGGTCGGTGCGGGCCAGCGCGAAGCGCGGGTTGCCGGCGATGGCCAGCCGGGTCATTGCCGCGCGATGCTCTGCCCCCGCGCGCACAGCAGACGCCTCTTTGTGCGGCGGAGCGCCGGCGGGCACAAACAGCACGCGCACCAGCCCTAGATGGTCGGCGGCGGCCTCGGCCAGAACAAGGTGGCCCAGGTGCGGCGGATCGAACGTCCCTCCGAAAACTCCCAGGCGCTCAGGGAATGCAGTCATCGGCGTCGGGTCACGCGGCGGGCGCTAGAGGTGCGCGCAAAACCTGTCAGGTAGGGACGCTGCTCTGCTGCGCCCCGTAGGGGCACATAGCAATGAAGCGCGCGGCTTCGGCACGACGAACCCGTACTGCATCCCCGTAGGGACGTATTGCAATACGCCCCTACGTGACTCGCCACACCCAAAACCAGGCGAGTCGCTGACACCTTTTGCACACACGCGGCGCTAGTTGATCTTGAACGGCAGTTGGAACGCATAGCTATCCGCGCACGCATAGCGGAACTCGTAGTCGTAATCCGGGCGCAGCAGGTAGCGCGGGTACTCGGCATAGCCGCGCAGGTGCTCGCCTGGCTTGTCGGTCGTCAGCACCACCTGGGCCGGCAGGTATTCGAACCGCTCCCCCTCGGCGATGCCGAGAAAGCCACCGTCCACCTCATGCAGACAGCTTGCACGCGGTTCCAGGAGGCCAGGGTCGGCCTCGGTCGGGCTGGCGTCCGGGTCGCGTTGCGCTTCGAAGAAAACGCGGACGGTCGCGCTATCCAACTCGACGTATTCGAGAGTGATGCGCGTGCTCTCCGTCTTGATACGCTCGTTCATGGCGATCAGCGTCACCGTCTTGGTGCTGCGCTGCCCCGGCTCGACGACCAGAATGAGGTCTTTGCCGTACTGAGTGAGGTCGCTGGTCACATAGGCCGTCGAGCGGTATTCGAGCCGGAAGACCGTATTGTGCAGGTCGAAGTACAGGTCTTGCCCGTTGATGCGAATGGTCAGCGTGTTGGGCACCCCATAGTAGGACGTGGGGTTAAAAGCATCGTCCGGCTCGCCCACCCCCAGCAATGCGGGTAGCTCAACCTCGTCCGGGGTGCGGAAGGTAATCCTCCCGTTGGCATAGATGCGCACGGTCAGCGTCTGGACTTCCTCTTCCTGCTCCAGCACCAGCTCACCGCTGGCCGAGCCTTCGCACGCGGCCAGGATCAGGACAAGCGCAAGCAAGACGCCAACCACGGCCAGGGCACGCATGGGCCAGGTATCCTCCCCAAAGGTGTGCGGTGCCAATCCCAAGAGGCCGGGCGAACTGGCTCAGTCGCTCCACTCAAGCTCCATGTCGCCGATGAAAACGGTGTCGCCGGGCTTGACGCCAGCTTCGCGCAGCGCGGCAGTGACGCCCATCGTCTCAAGAATGCGCTGGAAGCGCGTGACGGCCTGATCATAGTCCCAGTAGGTCATGGCGACGGCGCGCTCGATGCGCTTGCCCGCGACGCGGAACTCGCCCTGGCGCAGGGGGGTGACGGTGAAGGCGAACGGGTCCTCGTCAAGCTGGTAGACAGGCCGCTCGGCGGGTTCGGGCGGGGCGGCGGGCAGGCTGTCCAACACCTGCACGGCGCGGTTGAGCACGGCACGGACGTTCTGCCCGGTTGCTGCAGAGATGGCCATCACCTCGTAGCCGAGCCGGGTCATCTCTGCACTGATCTGCGGCCAACGCGCCTGCACGTCCGGCAGGTCGAGCTTGTTGAGCGCGACGATCTGCGGCTTGGCGCTCAGCGCGTCGTCGAAAAGGGCCAGCTCTGTGTTGATCTGGTGGAAATCGGCGATGGGGTCGGCGGCGGTGCCGTCGAGCAGGTGCACCAGTACCCGCGTGCGCTGGATATGGCGCAGAAAGTCGTGGCCCAATCCAGCTCCGGCGTGCGCCCCTTCGATCAGGCCCGGAATGTCGGCGAAAACCAGGTCGCGGTCGTCCAACACGACCACGCCCAGGTTCGGCTGAAGCGTCGTGAAGGGATAATCGGCAATCTTGGGCCTGGCATTGCTGATCACCGCAAGCAGCGTGGACTTGCCGGCGTTGGGCACGCCGACGATGCCCACATCGGCCAGCAGCTTGAGTTCCAGATGCAGTGTGCGCCCCTCACCCGGTTCGCCCTTTTCGGCGATGCGCGGAGCCTGGTTGGTGCTCGTGGCGAAGCGCGCGTTGCCACGCCCGCCGCGCCCGCCGCGCGCTACCAGCACGCGCTGGCCGGGCTGCGTCAGGTCGGCAAGCAGGGCACCGGTCGCGGCATCGCGCACCATCGTGCCAGGGGGCACCTCAATGAGCAGGTCGTCGGCGCTGCGCCCGGTCTTGTTGCTTGGGCCGCCGGGCGCGCCGTTCTCGGCCCGGAAATGCGACTGCCGGGAGAAAGCGATCAGCGTATTGAGCGTGGGCTTGACCACCAGATACACATCCCCACCGCGACCCCCGTCCCCACCGCTAGGGCCGCCGCGCGGGACAAACTTCTCGCGCCGGAAATGGACGAGGCCCGCGCCGCCATCCCCGCTGCGCACGTGAATAGTTGCTTCGTCAAAGCTCATAGCGGCGGAGTCTAGCGCGGGGAGTCTGGGGCGTCAAAACTCGGCCTACCAGCAGGGGCGCTGCTCTGTGCGCCCAGCCTCGCAATAGACTTCCGAAGTTTCCGGGAACTTCGGAAGTCTGGCGTAGGGGCGCTGCTCTGCTGTACCCACTGTAGGGGAGGGTTTGCAAACCCTCCCCTACAGTGGGTACAGCAG
>JAGPFT010000183.1 GCA_018056405.1 Anaerolineae bacterium | reverse complement strand
CTCGTTGGGTTGTTGGCGTTGACCACACGTCCCATGCTCGTACTCCTCATGTGGGAGGGCGCGGAATCGCAGGAGATAGCCCTCCGCAGGCGTCGGAGCAACCTTAATGGCGAAACAGGCGGCTGTCAAGGGCTTCTCGTGGCGCAAGGGCAGGCACAGCCGGGTTTCCGGTACGAGGGAGGCGCTCACGGCAGCATCATCGTCAGGTCTAGCTCAAAGGCCCGATCGGGCCACTGGCGCAGCACAAGCGATCCGCTCTGGCGTTCGGCCAGCAGGCTGGCCACGTAAAGCTGCATCCGGTGTAGCTGCGGCCTTCTTTCTTCACTGAGGTCGCGCGGGGCCAAGAGCGCGAACAGCCGTCCGGCTTCTTCCTGCGTCAAGTGTGGAGCCTGGTGCCGGAGCACAATGTGCGCTTCTGCCTCGTGTTGATCCAGTCTGATTTGGATTGGCTCGTCGCCAGGTGATTCCCGCAGAGCGAATTCCAGGAGGATGTACAGAATCTTGTGCAGCGCCGCAGGAGAGACACGCACTCGCAGGTCTTCCGATTCTTCGCTCTCGATTCCATTCAGCACCTTGACCCGGTTGGTAGGGAAGCGATGCATCGCGTCGTGCAGCCAGTGGCGCACAAAACGGGCGAGGAATACATCTTCCAGCTCAAAGTGATGGGGGCTTGCTTCAAGGAACATGATGTCCAGTGTGATCTGAGCGTATTGTGTGAGATCGTTGGCGTTCTTGAGAATGTGCCCCAGGAACTCGCGCTGTTCGTCCTCTGAGAGACTGCCGATATTGTTGCGCAGTAGCTCGGCGAACCCAACAATCGCGCTGAGCGGTGTGCGCAGGTCATGGGAGATGGTGCTCAGGAATGATTGCCTGCCAAAACCCAGTCGGCCCTCGGTCGTGTCCTCACGAAAGACCATCACTGTGCCGCCTGGCAGGCTTGCGTCCTTCAGGGGAACTCGCTGCCAGGCTAGGCGGTGGGCGTGCCCCGACTGAGGCACCAAGTGCCCCCAGGATGTTCTTTCCCCCTCTTGCCGGGGGCGAAGGAGGCTACGCAGCGCTGGGATAGCTGGCTCTACGGTCTGTAGGAGCGCTAGCGTCGTCGGTGGAATCTCCGCGATACTCAGCAGTTCGGATAAGCGGGCATTGGCGAAGTGGATGGTGCCTGTGTTGTCAAAGATAAGCACCCCTTCGTTTGAGCAGGATCCCCACGCATCGAGCACGCCTGACGTTGCCACCAGGGGCATCATCTTATCTTGCCATCCTTCCCACCCCACCCTTGCCATAAACATTAGTTCGGCTTGCCCAAGTTGGCAACAGAAAAGTCAGCGTGCGGCGTGCGACGCGGCTGTCGTAGGGTGCGTGCAAAACCTGTCAGGGTGGGGCGCTGCTCTGCTGCGCGCTGGTTGACCTCACCCCTGCTCGGCGCACTGACACGGGCCTCGTCGCCCCCTCTCCATGCATGGAGAGGGGGCAAGCCGAGCGCAGCGAGGCTGGGGGTGAGGTCAATGCCCTGCGCCTGGCGAGTCGCTGTCAACCTTTGCACGCACCCCTGTCGTATCTGCCCTGCTGATATGCTATCATCTGGAGGATAATGGCCAGGGAAATATCACTATGACTGAATTTCTTCTCATCCGGCACGCGGAGAATGACTGGGTAAGCATGGGGCGGCTCGCCGGTTGGACTCCTGGCGTGCATCTCAACTCTCACGGTAGGCTTCAGGCGCAGGCCCTCGGCGAGCGCCTTGCCGCCATGCCTCTGGCCGCGATCTACTCCAGTCCTTTGGAGCGCGCCATGGAGACAGCCGGGGCGATTGCAGCCCTCCACTCTGGCCTGGTTGTCCAGTCGCTCGATGGTGTTGGGGAGGTGCGCTTTGGCCAGTGGGAAGGCAAGCCGCTCGGCAAGCTCCGGCGGAAGCCGCTGTGGAACGTTGTCCAGAGCTACCCTAGCCGGGCGGCTTTTCCAGAGGGTGAGACCTTTCGGCAAGCTCAGGCTCGTGCTGTAGATGCTGTTGAGCGGTTGGCGGTGCGCTATCCTCGGCAACGAGTCGCCGTGGTATCACACAGCGACGTGATCAAGCTAATCCTCGCTCACTTTCTTGGTTTGCACCTTGATCTGTTTCAGCGTATTGAGATCGCACCTGCCTCGCTCTCGCTGATTCATCTGGCTGCTGACCGGCCAACTATTCGCTGCATCAACGATACCAGTCACCTGCCACTCCATCTGCCGCAGCCGCCCAGGGGTGGTATTGGGCGGCGAGCTAGGCATTTGGTGCACTCGCGCCGTTGAGCGAAGTCAGGGTTTTTGTCACTGCGCCGCTGTGTCCTTAGAATTGAAAGGGACAGAGACTCGGGCGATTGGGCTGTCTGAGTCGGCTGGAGAGAAGGGAAACAGAACGACATGCCCCGGAGTATCATCGAGCTTGACCCCGTTGATTTTGTGACGATTGGCGCAGTCGGCCCGAAAGGTCGCCGTGTATTTCATCTGCAAGCCGGCAAGGGTGGGCAGTTGGTGACAGTCATCATTGAGAAGCAGCAGGCGCGGGCGTTGTCAGAGGCTATCGCTGAGATGCTCAGCGATCTGGACGAGAGGTCTCCGGGTGGGTCTGTTAACCGGGGCGGCTCTCTGCGCTGGGATATGTCGTTGCGCGAGCCGGTTGAGCCGCTCTTCCGTGTGGCACAGATGGGCTTGGGCTATGATGAGGAGCGCGATCTGATTGTGCTCGTTGCTCAGGAGTCGGCTGTGGATGAGGATGATGTGCCGACTTCTGATCCGCAGACGATTCGGCTTTGGGGCACGCGCCAGCAGCTTCGTGCGTTGAGCGAGCATGCGCAGTTGGTTGTCCAGCAGGGTCGCCCTGATCCTAAGAGTAATGGATTCATGATCTACTACTGGACGTGATGGGCAGCGACTTTTTCTCTGAAGGTCTGTTTCAGTTGGTGCCGGAGTCGTTTGACGATCTCTCGGCTGACTTCGAGCGTGCTGAAGCGCTGCTCGCTCATGGCGAGATAGTTGCTGATGTTGAGTCTCCGCTCTGGGGGTCGAACTACGCCACGCTCATTGCTGTGCAGGGTGCTGAAGGGCGTGTCCTGGCAGTCTACAAGCCGCAGCGAGGTGAGCGCCCGCTGTGGGATTTCCCTGATGGTACGCTGTGTTACCGTGAGTTGCTGGCGTACTATGTCTCCAAAGCTCTAGGCTGGGGTCTGGTTCCGCCGACCGTGTTGCGTGAGGGACCGTTGGGTTTGGGGTCGGTGCAACTGTTCATTGCTCATAATCCTGAGGTGACTTATTTTAGTCTGGATCGTCGTTTTGCCGCTCAGTTGCAGCGATTTGCTGTGTTTGACTTCGTTGTAAACAATGCGGATCGCAAGGGGGGGCATTTGTTGTTGGATGCGCGGGGTAAGCTGTGGGGTATTGATCATGGGCTGACTTTCCATGCCGCTCCTAAGTTGCGCACTGTGATTTGGGAGTTTGCTGGTCAGTTGGTCGCGGGGCACTTGCTGCGTGATATTGAGGTGCTGTGTGGGCAGCTTGATGGGAGTGGGACGCAGTTGGTGGACTTGTTGCGGCGCTGTCTGATGCCGCGCGAGGTGTTGGCTTTGGAGCGGCGTTTGGAGTGGTTGCTTGAAGGGGGGCGCTTTCCTGTGTCGGGGCGTGGATTGGCTGTGCCGTGGCCTCCGGTTTAGTTTAGGGGGTTGGTGGTTTTGGTTTAGGGTTAATGACTACACGAAAGAGTCTTTGCTAACTTCGCAAGCAGGCTTCATTGGCTTGCTTTCCGCCATCTCTAGCATCTCTATCACAAAAGACAGTCTCTTGCGCGATCACGGAATATTGTCCGGCGGCAGCGCTGTCCCACTCGTTGGAGGAGTCATCGCAGGGCTGACGACGGATACCGATGGGGTCGCTGTCGCCGTCCCGGAAGCGCCCGGAGGCGTTCGTGTTGCCGCCGCTTCCAGAGTCGGAGTCCGCGTTGCCTCAGCAGCAGGAACAGCCGTCACTGCCATTGCGGTGGCGCGCTCGGCCACCGCTGCCACGCGCTGCTCATAAGACGGATCGCGGAAGGGGTAACGATACAGGTCACCCCAATACAGCACCCATTGGTAAGACTCCAGCGCCTGCGCAGGATCATCCAGCGCTTCAAGAATCAGCGCGCGAACGTGCTGATCCACCGCGCGATCGCGCACCAGCAACGCCTGTGTGTTGTCGTTCAGGGCCAGCCGTAGCGCCAGCCGCCCCTGCCCTGCCGCTGGAGCGCCCCGTTGCATGACCTGATGATACTGCGCCTGAGCGCGATACGAATAAGCATCGGCCTGCTGCGCTTCCTGCGGAAGCTCTGCGATGAATGCATCCGACAGCAGGGTCAACATGCCAGAGTAATCGCAGCTTAGCTGGTCTGGGTACAGCGAGCACGCCTCAACGAACATCTGCGCCTGCCACAACCGGTACTCCGGGTTATTCGGCTCCAGGGCCACAAGCTGGCTGAGCCAGCCCTGGGCTGCGCTCAGGTCGCCCTCGCGCAACGCAATCGTCACCAGGCGTTCGATCAGCACCAAGTCCCCTACCCCAGAGCCAAGCGCCACCGCTTTTTCGAAGTCGTCGTAGGCTTCCTGCAGTCTACCAGAACTGTAACATAACTCACCACGAAGCGCATACGCCCGCTGGACAACTGGCTCCGCGCTCTGCGGCAGGCCCGCTGCATTGTCCAGAATGCGATTCAGGGCAGTCTCCGCCATCTCAACATTGCCCTCGCCCAGCCGCGCTTCAGCCAGGTACAGGTAACCTGCCGGCTCCCCTGGATAGTAGAGCAGCAGCGTCTGCGCGCTGCGCACGCCTAGACCGTAATACTGCATCCTACGCTCGCCAGGCTGAGACTGCGCTGCCAGACGCAAGTAGGCGTCCGCTTGCAGCTTCAGCGCGGGCAGCAAAGCCGGGTCGAGAACCAACGCCCGGCCAAGATGCTCTAGGGCGCCGGCGGGCTGGTTATCGGCCAGTTCAATCTCAGCAGCGATGACCAGCAGGTTCAGGTCGTTGGGCCGGTTCACCAGGGCAGGCATCACCGTCCCGCGTGCAGCCGCGAAGTCGCCGCGCGCCAGCTCCACCCGCGCTTTCGTCAGCACCGCCGGGATCAAGCGGCTGTCCTGCGCCAACGCCTGTGCCGCCAGGTCGAGCGCGGCAGCAGAACGGTTATCTTGCAGGTAGCGAATCTCGGCCAGCCCTGCCAGCAGAATCGGCTCCCCTCGGCATGACGTGAAGCCCCGCTCCGGCTCATAGTTTTGCGCCCACTCCAAAAGTGCAGTCGCCTTCTGATAGTCGCGCATGGCAGCCAGACTCAGCGCCTCATAATAGACCAGAACAGCATAGCAGTGCGGCTCGGAGCGCTCGCGCTCCTCCTGCAGCATTGCCTGCGCCGTCTGGTAGTCCCCTAGCCAGTAATGCGCCACAGCCTCTTCAACCAAGCGAGCGACGCTGGCGTTGACACGGGGGTAAATCTCGGTCGGCTCGGCCAGCGCAAAGGGATCGCCTGGAACAAGATCGCGCGGGATGGGTGTCGGCGGAACGGCCATGGTCAGCGGGAAGTCTGTGGGAGTGGGGCCGCCTAGCGTCGGGGTGAGGGTCGGGCGCGGCGTCAGGCTGGGAACGCGCGTGTTGATCTGGCCGACCTGCTGGCCTTTACCTTCCAGTATGCCCGTCGCCTGAATCACGAAAAACCCGCCGGCAACCAGCGCCACCAACACTACCAGGGCAGCGGCTATCATCACCTGGCGCAGCCGGGCAGCGCCGCTTTCAGCGTAACGCCCGCGCCGCTTGTGCGTCCAGGAGGCTTCTCTTGTGCTGGTAGGCTGCGGATCGTAGCCGCGCAGAAAGTCATCAACGGCCTGCAGCGCGCGCGCGTACTTGCCCTCATCGAGCGTGGGCACAGTCGCGCCGCCAACTGCCTCGCTTCCCTGGCGGCCTGGTTCCGCTCCCAGGGCGCGCAGCCCCTTCAAAGCAAATTCGTTCTGCGGGTTGACCTCCAGCAGTTTCTTGAGACAGAACAGTCGCTCACTGTCATCGGACGCGACGCTGCTGAGCCACATCCAGCCGATCTCGTTGCGCGGATCCGTCCGCACTACGTTCTGCAGGATCGAGCGCGCCGCGTCGCGCTGACCGCTGCGCGCAGCAGCAATACCCTGGTGCAGAAGTTGGTTCAGCGATTCCTGCCCCATGCTCCTTGCCCCCATCAGCAAGCAGGCGATGCGCTCATTGTACAACAACACACACCACGCAGAAAATCGCGGGTGCATTCGCTTTTTGGGGCAGTGATCTTGAGCCGCTAAGATGACGAGGTACCTCCGCAGAATAGCGTGATCATGCAGCAGCCTCCAAAAGCCGCTGTTTAGGTGGTCGTCCGCGCCGTTTAGGAGGCACAAAAGGCGGCGGGGGGACTCTGAAAGTCAACAACTCGTCAACCG
>JAGPFT010000182.1 GCA_018056405.1 Anaerolineae bacterium | reverse complement strand
CCTCGAAGACGGCCATCTCATGCCCGCGCCGGGCCACAATATCCAGGTAGTCGGTCACGTCCACGCAGCCGACCGTGCGCACCGTTCGCCGGCCGTCGGGACCCCTGTCAATGAACCAGGGCGCGATGCCCATCCAGCGCCCGTCCTCATCGCCCACGACCAGCACACACAACTGCCCCGGATGGTAGGCTTCCCACCACGTGCTTTGCCATTCGCTCGTCAAGAAAATCTGGTTGGCTGCGCTGTCCGCCAGCAGCTCGTTCCACTCCGCCCGATACTCGCGCAGAACATCTTCATGCTCGTACAGCGTGATCCTCAAGATCGCTTGCTCCCCAGCAACGTAGCCACAAACAATACACCCCCGATTATACAGAGCGCTCCCTCGATTACCCAACCACAGCGCATCAGATTCGCGCTAGTGCACGTTGGCGGAAGCCCCCCAATGGCTGTTCGATGGTTGACCCCCACCCTAAATCCCTCTCCGCCAGCAGGGAGGGACTTGAGTCTGCTTCCCCTTTCTCCGCGAGCGGGGAAAGGGGGCCGGGGGGATAGGGGTCAATCAGGCCCAGCCGCGCACCTGTGTCCGCCCTGATGTACTAGAACTTCGCCCGGCTGCCCGCGAACGCGCGCCTCTTCGCCTCTTCGGGTGCATTCGCTTTTTGGGGCAGTGATCTTGAGCCGCTGAGATGACGAGGACGCGGAGGGGAAAGTCGGAAAAGCTCTGAGGCTTTCTCTGCGACCACTGCGCGCTCTGGGATGGACCGGTTGAGAAGCCCGCTGCGCGGGTTTACCTCACCCCTCAATCCCCTCTCCACACGCGGAGAGGGGACTGAGCCAGATACTTACTCCCCCTCTCCATATATGGAGAGGGGGCCGGGGGGTGAGGTCTGCAACCGATCTCTGCACCTGCCCCCAAATCCGAATGCACCCCGCCTCTTCCCCCATGTGGTACGGACGCGCACCCGCTGCTATACTGATACTCGGCCCGGCGGCGCGTTCGTCTTGCCGGGCACCGGCCTGTGCCACGCGACGAGGATGCGCGCCGTGACTATCAACGACCGCTTGATCGCCTATCATCTGGCCCGCCTGGAAGACAAGAACCCGGAGATTCGGCTGCGCTCCATCGCCGAACTGGTGCAGCTCGGTGCCACAGAAGCGCTCCCCGCCCTCGAAACGCTCTACTTCAACGACCCCGACGCGCAGGTTCGCCGCGAAGCAAAGCGGGCAGGCCGGGCGCTGTTCCTGCTCAAAACTCAGCGCCCGCCTGAACCATAAGCGTGACGACCCGCCCAAACGAAGCGCGGGCATCCCCCACCCTGCAGAGATGCCCGCGCTGTGCTGGCAATCCGGTGTCACCCTGGCTCTCAGGCTTCCAGCGCCGCCAACCGTTCCTCAACCGTGCGCCGGCTGGCTGCCAGCGCCTCTAGCTTGTCGCGCTCACGCTGCACGATCTCCGGCTTGGCCTTGCCAACGAAGCTCTCGTTGCTCAGCAGCGCCGCTGTCCGCGCGATCTGCTGGTCGAGGTTTTCCAGTTCGCGGCGCAGACGCTCGCGCTCAGCGTCCAGGTCTACCAGATCAGCCAGCGGCAGGTACACGGTCACGTCCGCCGCGACAACAGTCGCCGCCTGGCCGGGCGCGCTTGCGCCGGGGTCGAGCAGGATCACGCTGCCCACATTGCACAACCGCGCGAAAACGTCAGTATGCGCCTCGATCAGCGCCCGCTGGCTCCCCGCGTCAATCAGGGCGCTGATGCGCTGCGCCGGCTCGACCTTGTACTCAGCCCGCGCGTTGCGGATGCTGCGCACCACGTCCATCAGAATGGCGAACTGTCCCTCTGCTTCGGCGTCCAGCAGAGCGTCGTTCGCAATGGGCCACTGGGCAAGGATCAGCGGGCCTTCGCCGGTGGGCAGGTAGCTCCAAATCTCCTCGGTGATATAGGGCATGTAGGGGTGCAACAACCGCAGCCCGGTGTTGAGGACGTAGAGCAGCACGTCGAGCGTCTGCTCGCGCCGCGCTGCGTCGCCGCCGTACAGCGCGTTCTTGCTGATCTCCACATACCAGTCGGCAAACTCGCTCCACAGGAAGTCGAGCACCTGCCGCCCCGCTTCCCCGTACTGATAGGCGTCGAATAGGCGCTGCACATTGCTCACCAGGCCGGCCAGCCGGCTGAGAATCCAGCGGCTGGGCAGGTCTAGCCCGGCCCGTTGCGGCTCTGGGCGCGGTGTGTACCCTTCCAGGTTCGACCACACGAAGCGCGACATCTGCCACAGCTTGTTGCCGAAGTTGCGGTGATACTCGATGCGGCTCTCGGCCAGGTTCATGTCGTTGCCTGGCGAACTTCCCGTCAGCAGCGTGAAGCGCAGAGCATCGGTACCATACTTGGCCACGATGTCCAGGGGATCGAGCACATTCCCGTAGGACTTGCTCATCTTGCGCCCGTGCTCGTCACGCACTAGCCCGTGCAAGTACACTGTGTGGAAGGGAATATCGCCCGTGAACCACAACCCCATCATGATCATGCGCGCCACCCAGAAGAACAGGATGTCGTAGCCCGTCTCCATGATGTCGGTCGGGTAGTAGCGGCGCAGATCGGGCGTGTCATCCGGCCAGCCGAGCGTGCTGAACGGCCACAACCCGCTGCTGAACCACGTATCCAGCACGTCCGGGTCCTGCTCGATGGCCGCGCTGCCGCAATGCGCGCACGCGGTTGGGTCTTCGCGGGCTACCGTGATCTCGCCGCAGTCGGCGCAGTGCCAGGCCGGGATGCGGTGCCCCCACCACAACTGACGGCTGATGCACCAGTCTTCGATATTCTCCAACCAGTTGAAGTACACGCGCTCGAAGTGTGCCGGCACGATAGTGATCCGCCCGTCGCGCACCGCTTCAATGGCTTTCTCGGCCAGCGGCTGAATCTTGACAAACCACTGTCTGCTCACCAGCGGCTCAATCACTTCGCCGCCGCGCTGCGAGCGCGGCACGGCATGCCGATAGGGTTCCACGCGCAGGGTCATCCCCGCCCGTTCCATATCAGCCCACAGCTTCTTGCGCGCCACGAAACGGTCCAGCCCGCTATAAGGGCCGGCGTTCTCGTTGAGCGTCGCGTCCTTGTTCATGATGTTGACCAGCTCCAGACCGTGCCGCTGGCCAATCTCGTAGTCCACCGGATCGTGGCCGGGTGTGATCTTCAGCGCGCCGGTGCCGAACTCGCGATCCACATACTCGTCAGCGATGACCGGGATGGGCCGGTTGAGCATGGGCACCAACGCCCGCCGCCCGATGAAGTGCCGGTAGCGATCGTCGTCCGGGTGCACGGCCACCGCCGTGTCGCCCAGGATCGTCTCCGGGCGGGTCGTTGCCACCGGGATGCTGCCGCCACCTTCCAGCGGGTAGTTGAAGTAGTACAGGTGCCCCTGCTCTTCTTCGCGCTCCACCTCCAGGTCGCTGACGGCTGTTTGCAGGCCCGGCGACCAGTTGATCAGGCGCTGCCCGCGATAGATCAACCCCTGCTCCCACAGTGTCACGAACGCCTCGCGCACCGCGCGCGAAAGCCCCTCGTCGAGCGTGAAACGCTCGCGATCCCAATCGCAGCTTGCCCCCAGTCGCCGCAGTTGCTCGACAATCCGCCCACCGTACTTGCGCTTCCATTCCCACGTGCGGCGCAGAAACTCCTCGCGGCCCACTTCCTCGCGGCTGCTGCCTTGCTCGCGCAGCATGTTCTCCACCTGAAGCTGCGTGGCAATGCCCGCGTGGTCGGAGCCGGGCACCCACAGCGCCGCCCGCCCGCGCATCCGCTCGTAGCGGATCATCAGGTCTTCCAGGCTAACAAACATGGCGTGGCCGTTGTGCAGCGCGCCGGTCACGTTGGGCGGCGGAATGCTGATCACGAACGGCTCGGCGTCAGGATGCACCTCTGGTTTGAACCAACCGTTCTCTTCCCACCAGCGGTAGAGCCGAGGCTCGGCCTCGGCGAAATCGAACGTCTTGGGCATTTCTGCGGTCATGGTATCCTTGTCTGCACTCTAGGAGATTACCGGTCGAGCCAGTTGGGTGCACGGGAGAATCGCACCGCGTTCGGATCCGATGCGCGCCAGCGCCCAACGACGCCAGCGTCATTCTCAGTGGCAACCAGTGACACGGTGGATCACCCCCTTTCGCTACTCAGCTACATGCCCAACAGGCACGCCGGCCCGCTTACGCCGGCTTGATCGCCGTCATGATCAGCTCCCAACGGTCGCGCTGCGCGCTGAAACGCTCGAACCCCACCTCGGACAGCACAACCTCCACTTCCTCCGCCGTCAGCGCCCGGAACTTGACCGGGTGCTTGCTGACCTGGTAAGCCGTTCCCCCGCCGCGCACAATGAAGCGGTTGTAGGTCACGGTTACTGGCGGCCCATCGTCCCAATCCCACACATCGAAGGTGATCACCTGCTCATCCGGGCCGTCGTGCACCTGCCCCGGCAACAGGCGAGGGCGGTCATCGAGTAGCGGCTCGAAGTCCCGCATCCCGATGAGCAGCAGCCCGCCGGGGCGCAGTAGCTCATAGAAAGTGAGCATCGCCTCCTCGATCTGCTCGTCGCGCAGCAGGTGCGGGATCGCGTTCCCTTTGCTGATCACCGCGTCGAACGGCCCGCTCACGTGGTTGAGCAGATGTTGGAAGTCCGACTGCACGAGCGTGATCCGCTCGTCTACGCCGTGTTCGGTGGCAAGCTGTCGGGCGCGGGCCAGCAGGCCAGCACTGGGATCCGCCGCCGTCACGGTGAAGCCCAACCTGGCCAGCGCCACGCTCTGCGTGCCCGGCCCGCACGAAGCATCGAGCACCGTCTGCACGCCGTGCTCGCGGAAGTAGCGCCGCAAGTGCAACCCTTCGCGCTCTAGCTCAGCCTCCCAATCGCGGTACCACAGATGATAATCGTCCGCAATCGCATCGTAGAACGCGCTCGTATCGTTGTTCTCGCTCATCATGTCCCCAACAATGCAAAACGCTCTTTCGCCACAACAAGGACGAAAGAGCGCTCTTCCGCGGTACCACCTTGTTTCCTGGCGCTTGGCGCGCCAGGCCCTCTCACATGCGCGCTAACGGGCGCACCCGGACGGGCCTACTGGTCTCCAGACCGCATTCAGCCTGTCGGCTCAGGAGCGACCTTCCGCGGCGGACTGCTGTGTGAGCTTGCAGCCTGTGGCTCACACTCTCTGCCAGCGCCGGACCGCGTACTCCTCTCCATCGCAGCCATTTGGTATGGCAGTAAGTATATCACGACGCTCACGCGAGCGTCAACGGTGGGTGCATCTCACGATGGGGGCGAGATTCCTGAAGCGCAGAGGACGCGGAGAAGAACTGAGAGACTCGCTGAGAAATTGTCCCCCCACCCCAAACCCCTCCCTCACAAGGAGCTGAGGGGCCTGGCGTGCGCGCTTTTCTCCCTTCCCCCCTCGCGGGGGAAGGGCCAGGGATGGGGGGGGGAAAAAGCCCTTCCAACCCCTATCTCCCCGGCCCCCTTTCCCCGCCAGCGGAGAAGGGGGGAGCAAGCTCAAGTCCCTCCCTGCGGGCGAGGAGGGATTGAGGGTGGGGGTGTCATGACCCCCTCACCCTCTCCTCACTCTCTTTTCTCTGCGCTCTCTGCGCCTCAGCGCTGATCTTTTGCCCCAGAAATGAGATACGCCCTGTGCACCCAAACTACTTGACATGAACGCAAAAATCCTGTTTAATGAGAGTTAGGCGAACGTTCGCCTAAAGGCTCTTGAGAGAAAATGCCTTTAACTGGTCAGGACTTTTACATGGCCAACAACGTCACCCTCAAAGATGTCGCCCGGCGCGCCGGGGTCAGTTACCAGACCGTCTCCAAAATCCTCCGCAACCAGATTCAGGTAACGCCCGAAGTGCGCGCCCGTGTGCAGCAGGCGGTCGAAGAACTGGGGTACCGTCCCAATATCACTGCCCGCAGCCTGCGCCTGCAGACCAGTCACCTCATCGGCTACTCCTGGAAGTCCGCTCACGAGCGCTATATCAACCCCATCCTGGAAGAATTCGAGCAAAGCGTCGTAGACGCCGCCGAGCGATTGGGCTATCACATCTTGCTCTTTCCCTACCACCAGGGTCCAGACCTGTACCGCACCTACGAGGAGCTGGTTCACAGCGGGCGTGTGGACGGTTTCATCCTCTCCGATCTGGAGTTCGACGACCCGCGCATCCCGGTGCTGAAACGCTTACAGGTGCCACTGGTGGCGTTCGGGCGGGCGCATAGCAACGGCTCCGCTTTCCCCTATGTGGACGTGGATGGCCGGGCCGGTATTCGCCAGGCGGTGGAGCATTTGCTCGAACAGGGGCATCAGCGCATTGCCTTTCTGGGCTGGCCGGAACAGTCGCGCGTGGGGACCGACCGCCTCTCCGGTTACCTGGAAGCAATGGAAAAGGCGGGATTGTCCGCTGATCCGGCCTGGATCATGCGCAGCGCTGGTC
>JAGPFT010000181.1 GCA_018056405.1 Anaerolineae bacterium | reverse complement strand
GGGCGGGGCCTTCCGCACATACTATACGCCTGGGAGCCTTAAGGGGGTGCACATGGGCGTATGGCGATACGCTCCTACGGGAGCGCCGCCGGCCCGGTTGCCAAGCGCCTCCGTTCAGGGTATCACTGGGCGCGCGAGGGGGACTCTCTAGGAACCTGTTCCTGAATTGCCGGGCGCTGCTCTGCCGCGCCCCTACGCGGATAGATTGACGGATAGAGGATGGGCGAGTCATTGAACGGTCGGCCTGATCGCTCGCTGCGGGCGGGCGCTGCCCAGGTGCTTACCGGGCGAACGATCCAAGCGCGCCTGATTCGTGGCACGGGCGGCACCTTTGTGCTGCGCCTGACCAACATGGCCCTCAAGTTCGTCACCAGCCTGGTGCTGGCGCGGCTGCTTGGCGCGGGTCACTACGGCGTGTTCAACTTCGCCCAGGCGTGGATTCTGCTGCTGATCATCCCGGCAACCGCCGGCTTCGACCGCCTGCTGATCCGCGATCTCTCGACCTACCTGATGGAAGGCGCATGGCCAGCCATGCGCGGTCTGCTGCGCTTCACCACGCGCTGGGCGCTGATTCTCTCGGCAGGGCTGGTCGTGCTGGGACTGGGGGCGGCCTGGCTCACCTATACGCTGACCGGGCGACCGGCCCTGCTCAACGCCGAGCAAGCAGAATTGTCGCGCGCCGCGCTGGTCACGCTGGCGGTGGCTCTGTTGGTGCTGCCGCCCCGCGCCCTGACCCTCATCCAGCAGTCAGCCATGCAAGGGCTGCGCCATGTTGTGCTCGGTCAGGTGCCAGACCAGGTGCTCCAGCCGGCGCTGTTTCTGGCGGCGGTGAGCATTGCCACCCTTGCCGGGCGCGCGGTTGCCTCCGCTCAGGTGGCGATGGCTCTGTTTGTGGCGGCCACACTGATCGCGCTGGCATTCAGCGCGCGGCGGCTGCGCGGGGCGCTGCCCCCGGCGGTGCGCGTCGCCGCTCCCGTCAGCGAGGGGCGGGCCTGGCTGACCAGCGCCATCCCCTTCGCGCTGACGCAGGGCCTGATCGTGCTCAACGTCCAGATAGACTCGCTGATGCTCGGCGCGCTGGATAACGCCGAGGCAGTCGCTTACTACACCGTGACCCAGCGCCTGACCATGCTGATCACCCTGCCATTGATCTCGGTCGGCGTGGCTTTGGCTCCGCACATCGCCAGCCTGCACGCGGCGGGCCAACGGCGCGAGTTGCAGCGCGCGGTGACGGGCAGCACGCGGCTGGCGTTTGGCGCGGCGCTGCCGGTCACGCTGCTGTACGTCGTTGCCGGGACGTTCTTCCTGGGGCTGTTCGGGGCAGAGTACCGCGTTGCGCGAACGGCGCTGGCCATCTTCAGCCTGGGCCAGCTTGTCAACACGGCAACTGGGCCGGTCAGCCCGCTGCTATTGATGACCGGGCACGAGCGCGTGGCCACGCTGACGACCGGGCTGGGCGTGGCGTTGCACATCGTGCTCAATGCGCTGTTCATTCCCCGATGGAGCATCGAGGGTGCGGCGGCGGCGGGAGGGATTAGCATCGCCGCTGTCAACCTGACGCTGGCTGTGCTTGCCTGGCAGCGGTTGCGCATCAACACGCTGCCGCTCGGCGGAGGGAGGGGGATTAGTAGTCAGTGATCAGTTGTCAGTGCTCGGTGGTCGGTCATTGGTTGTAGAAGTCTGATGTGGTTCGTCTATCTGCAAATCGCGATCCACTGATCACCGAGAACTGATCACTGATCACCAACTGCCACTCACACTGTGCGCGAAGACGGGCGCGGGACAGGGGCTGTTGTCGCTGGCAACCAACGCCCTACCACAAAAGCCATCACCAGGAAGATGAGACCGCTGGTGACGTAGATGCTGCGCAGGCCGAGGATCATCGCCAGCCCCGCGCCAATCATCGGCGCGACGGCGCGCCCGGCGGAGTTGATCGCCGCTTCCAGCCCGTAGACAGCCCCTTCCTCGCCGGGTTCGGTGTGAATGGCCAGCAACGCACTGAGCGCGGGCAGAATCCCGCCCGCCGCTGCGCCGGTTGCCGTGAAGAGGATGGCCATCTGCCAGACGGACGTAACCAGTCCCAGCGGCATGTAGAACAGCCCGGCGGTGATGGCGATGGTGACTAACAGGCGGCGGTGACCCAGGCGGTCGCCAAGCTGCCCCAGATAGATCGCGGCGACTGTTCCCGCCACCGCTGATAGCGCCAGCAACACCCCGGTGATGGTGGCTGTCTGGCCTTGCCCGCCCATGAGATGCAGGACGAATAGCGGCGTGAAAGGCTCGATCATCGTGCGGGCCAGCGTGGTCAGGAAGCGCGCCAGGAAGGTCAGGCGCACCGCCTGCACGTTGAACACATGCCTCCAGGCAGCGACGAAGCCGCTGCGCCCGCTCACCGCGCGCGGGATCGGCTCGAAGTTCTCATGGACGCCCCACCAGGCCAGCCCTCCGGCGGCGGCTAGCAGGGCGGCAGTGGCGACGAATGACGCGCGAAAGCTGAAGGTGTCGGCAATGTACCCGCCGAACAGCGGCCCCGCCGAGTTGCCACCCCACAGCCCGACCTGCACCAAGCCCAGCGCGTAGCCCAGGCGCTCGCGGGGGACGCTGGCCGCGACCAGCGCGGTCAGCGCCGAGAATACGCCGGTGATCAGCCCCTGGATGGCGCGCAGGAGAACCAACTGCTCCGCCGAGGTGACGAAGCCCATTAGCAGGATGATGAGCGCGCCGCCCCATGTCGCACGCAGCACCATCATCTTGCGCCCGTGCCGGTCGGCCAGCGCCCCCCAGACCGGCGCGGCCAGCATCATGGCGAACGCCTGCGCCGAAAAAACGAGACCGGCCATCAGCTCGATGCCCAGGCCGGTGGTGGAGCCTAATTCTTCCACATAGAGCGGCAGGAAGGTAAAGATGCTCGACATGCCCACCGCTGAGACAAATTGTACGAACGCCAGGACGTACAGCGTGCGCTTCCAGGCGTGTTGGTCGTCCATGATCTCCCCAGGCCGATGTATGGCGACGCCCGTGCGTCGCCCCCGATAGGGCGATGATAACGCCGCAGCAGGGAGCGCACAAGGCCGCGCGGAGGCAGCGGCGCGTGCAAGACGTGTCAGGTAGGGGCGCTGCTCTGCTGCGCCTTGGCCAGCCTCCGCCCCGCTCAGCGCAGCGTGGCTGCGGGGGAGCCTGCGGGCAGCCGCCAGAGGCGCCGCTGGCAATCTTGGCGCGCACCCGGAGACAGGATCAACTCACGGAGCCGGTGTGCGGGCGCGACAGAGCCGGGGCGGGCAGGGCACAACCTGGCCAGAAGCGTCCTGGTCGCTGCGGGGGGCACGTTGCTGGGGGTCACCCCTGTCCCCGCGCCGTCTGGTGAGCGGCGATCGCGTCCTCCAGCGCCGGGGGGAACAGCGTGCGGCGGAATTAGGGTGAACATCGCTGAAGGCAAGGGATCGCGCTTCAGCCGCACGCTGAGCGAAACAGAGCAGTGCTAGAAGCAAGTACTGATTCAGCGGGCTTTCGGTTACTCACAGCAGCTTCAAGAAATCGTCCGCGTTCAGTCGCGCTTGCTTCAAGATGTGCGCCAGGGTAGATCGTTTGACAGGACGATGCGCTGGCACCGTCACCTTGAGCACTTCATTCCCGATGCGTTTCTGCAATCGAATGTGGCTGCCGCGCTGCCGTACCACGGTCCAGCCGTCCCTCTGTAGAGCACGGACAATCTCGTGATACGGCACGCTGGGAACCTTGCTCACAACTCGATTTCCTGCACCAGCGCGGTGTCTTCGATGATCAGATCATCGTCTACCGGCTCAAGATACAACTCGATCGCCTCCCGGATGTTCGTCAGGGCTTGCTCCACCGTCTCCCCTTCACTGATACAACCGGGCAGAGCAGGGACATAGACGGTATAGCCGCCTTCCTCACTGGCTTCGAGCACAACCTTGAGACGCATGGCTTCTCTCCTTCCGGCCACCTGCTTGTGATCCGTGTATACCATGAAAGAGACCACCCAACCAGTTCTCAGCATGCCCTGTGGCTCGTGCACGCCTGTCTCGCCAGGGCGCTCTCACTGCATCTGCCGGGCCTCCTCGTAGGCGGCGATCTCTTCTTCCAGCACGGGGGGAAAGAGCGTGCGCCGGAACACGGCAATCACCACCAGGCCGAGCAGCACGCCCACCCACAGTTGGAAAAGCCCGATGAGGAAAGTCGCTGTGCCCGCGTCCGGCTTGGACAGGGCGAAGATGGCCGTCAGCAGGGGGCCGATGGTCAGCTCGCGCCCGCCCGCGCCGCCGGGCAGCGTGGAGATCGAGGCGACGATCACTGAGAAGCTGAGGATGAATGTCGCCTGGGCGAAGAGCGTCCACGATGGCTCCAGGCCCAGCCCGATCAGCAGCAGGGTGAAGCCGAGGCTGTCTGTGGTGTAGGCGGCCAGCCCGACCAGCATCATGGGGACGAGGTGGCGCAGCTTGATCAGGTCGTAGCTGGACTCGTACAGGGTGCGCAGCGCGCCATGTATGCGCCGCACGCCCGGCCAGCGTGCGGCCAGGCTCAGCGCCCAGTCCGCCAGCGCGCGGCTCTGGATCAGCACCATGCCCGCGCCCAGCGCCAGCGATACGCCGACCAGCACCGCGCGCACGGTGCTCAGGGGCACACCCTCCACGCCTACCGCGCTCCCAGCGGCGATCATGGCAACCGTCGTCAGCGGGATCACGGCCAGGCCGTCCACCAGCCGCTCCAGAAAAACGACCGGCACCGCCCGCGAGAACTCCACGCCGCTCAGGTTCTTGAGCACCAGCGCCTTGAGCACCTCGGCCAGCTTGCCAGGGCTGATCGAGAGGGCCAGCCCCGCCAGCCACAGCACAGCGCTGTCGCGCTCGCGGACGGCGGGCGCGGCGGGATTGGGCGGGGGCGGGGCGGGCAGCCCGCGCAGCGTGTGCACGCCGATCACGCCCAGGAAGTAGCGCCACTCGAAGTAGCGCAGCGCCCAGTTGACGCACTTGAGCAGCAGCACGGGGACAAGCAGCCACAGCGGGAAGTCGCCCAGATTCTCGGCAAGAGCCTCTGCGCCGGTGATGGCCACGACGGCGATGAGCACGACAGTGATGAACAGCAGTCCGGCGAGGACCTGGCGACGATAGCGGCGCATGGGGCGACCTCAGGGTAGCGTAGATTCCTGCCCGGCGGCGGCTCCCGGAGGGGGCACAGGCAGCGGTGGCGCGATGACCGTCTTGGCGACGATGCCCAGGGCCAGCTCAGCCGCCACCCACACGAAACGGTGCACTGCCGCGTAGATCAGCGCGTCCGGCGCGGCCAGCAAGGGGACGAGCAGCGCAGTCATGACCGTCTCGCGCACGCCGATCCCCCCCGGCGCGAATACGGCCAGGTAGCCGGCCACCCAACTGAGGCAGAACGCGCCAACCGCCAGCGCAGCAGATCGCCAGCCGCTCAGGCCGGGCAGGATGATCCACAGGCTGGCTCCCATCAGCGCCCAGATCGCCGCCTGGAACGCCAGCCCGCTCAGGCCGGCCCGCCAGCTTCGCACGCCACCGAAGCGCAGCCGGATCAGCCACAGCAGCGCCCACCACACGGCAATCAGCCCAACGGCAGCGATCCCCGCCCGCGCGCCTGGCAGGTAGTACACGAGTGTGCCGATCAGCCCGGCCAGGAACGCCGACAGCACCAGCCACAGGTTCTCGACGACCATCGCCCAGGTCACGGCGCGCAATGGTAGCCCGTCGGCGTGGTAGAAGCCCGCCCGCCCCACAAAGTGCCAGATGCCGCCTGGCAGGTACTTGGCAAGCTGGCTCAGCGCGTTGATGGCGAACATGCGCCGGTAGCCGATGCGGTGCCCGGCCAGGGCTACTGACCGCTGCGAGACGATGACCAGCAGCAGCTTGGAGGCGATCAGGCAAGCGGCGGCCAGCGCCAGCCGCGCCGGGGAGATGGCGCGCAGTTGCGGGCTGATCTCGTCCCAGTGCACCCACAGGTAGCGGACGACCACCCCCGCCACCAGGACGAGCCATAGCCACTTGGCGACGCGGATCAGGCGGGCGGTCACGTGAGCAGCGCGTCCAGGCTGGCGAATTGAGCTGCCGCCGACGCCCGCACCGGCTCCAGCGCCGCAGTGATCTGCGCACTGAGGGCGGCGCGCTCGTCCAGCAGAGTGCGCACCAGGGCAGGGATGTCGGCGTGCGGGTCGGCGAAGTCCACCGCGAAGCGCTCGATGCCGAACTCGGCCAGCACTTCGGCGTATTTGTGGCTCCAGCCGATGACCACCGGCGGGACGCCGAGCGTCAGCGCCGAGACCATGGCGTGGAAGCGCGAGGTCAGCACGGCGTCGCACAGGGCAAACAGGCGGCGGCCTCCCGCCGTGTTGAGGTCGTAATCCACCACGTCCACGCTCACGCCAAGCGCACCGGGCAGGTCGCGGGCCAGGCGCTCGCGCAGGGCGGCGATGGCCGGCAGGTCGTTGTTGGCGAAGGAGTCCGAT
>JAGPFT010000180.1 GCA_018056405.1 Anaerolineae bacterium | reverse complement strand
TTGACCAGCGCGTGGGCCGCGTCCATATCCCAGGCCGGATCGTCCACGCCCAGCCCGCCGTTGGCAAAGAGCAGGTGCCCTGCCCCCTCGAAGACGACCAGCGCCTTGTCGCCGCTGCCGGCTTTGCTATAGGCCAGATAGGCGTCGCGCTCTGGGGGAGTGGTGCTGTCCAGCGCGCCGACCTGCACCATGAGCGGCACATCGAGCGCGGCCAACCCTTCTGCGCCAAAGATGGGCATGTTCCAGGGGGCGAGCAGCAGCACAGCCTGGACGCGCGGGTCGGTTGTCGGCGGCCAGAGATCGGACGGCGGAGTGTCCAGGCCGCGCAGGGCGGCCACATCGCCCGTCACTAACTGGGCGGCGCACGCATTGAGCGCGCTGGCTCCGTCGAGCGGCACTGGCGCGAAGGCGGGAGTCTCGCCGGGGCTGAAGGCGATCCCTATCGGATCGGCGCACCAGTCGCGCAGCGCCGCCATGTCCAGGCGCGCGCCGCCGACCGCCGCCGCCGTATACCCTCCGAACGAGTGCCCGCTGACCGCGATACGCCCGGTATCAATCATCCCGGCCAGGGCACCGCTGCGGGCGGTCAGCGCCTCGGCGAAGGCGATCTGGCGCAGCACGTCGAGCGGGCGCAGCGCCAGGCTGACGCTTGTCAGTTCGAGGGCGCGCGCCCCGCCCTCGCTCCTCACTGTCTTCCAGAACTCGCCCGACGGCGTGCTGCCCCTGGCTACCATCTCGATCAAGTCTTGCAAGCGCACATTGTCGCCGAGGAGGTCGAACAATGTGCTGCCCGGATGGTCGGCGGACATGACCACAAAGCCGTGCGAGGCCAGATGTTCGGTGAGGTAAGTGGACTGTGCCCGGAACCCGCCGAAGCCGTGCGAGAAGACGACCAGCGGGTACGGGCCGCTCGCTGCGTCTGGCGCGGCGTCGCGCAGTGCCTGGCCGGGCATGGGGAAGATGCTCCCCAGGAGGTAGCTCGTCGTTTCCGGCGCGCCGTCCGGGTTGAGCGCCGGATACCACACCGTCACGTTAAGGGGGCGCTCAGCGTCCTCGATGATGAAATCGCGCACGCCGACGGGGTGCGGCCCGCGCACAGCGAAGGCCGGCGCGTCTGGCGCTTGGGCGCTCGCCACCGGCACCAGCCCGACGATCAGCACGATCAGCAGAGCGATCATCAATAACCAGCGCATGATCCCTTCTCCTCCCCCTGCTTCCACTACAACTCCTCGCGGCGCAGCCGCCGCAAAAACTCGACGCTCTGCAGGCGCTGTTCCAGCACGTAGGTCAGGTAGGCCAGCATCAGCCGCTCTAGCTCCAGGTGCAGCATCGCGCCGATGTTCACCGCCTGCACTGCCCCCCAGGGCTGCGTCTGCATGTAGCGCAGCACCTTAAGCGCGGGCAGGCTGACCGGCAGGCCGCGATCCAGCCCCGCATGGTGCTCCGGGCAGATCACGCCGCCATCGGGCGGGCTGAAGAATTGATCCTGCGGCTGCACGTCTTCCTGGCCGATGGCGCACTGGTGCAGCGACGGCGCGAACCCGGCCAGTCCTAACAGCCCCAGCTCGAAGGTGCGGGCGACGGTGCGCGGGTCGGCATTGGTGCACAGTCGCTCCAGGCCGCTCACCAGCAGGTCGAACTCGGCGCGACTCGCGTCCTGCTCGCCCGTGAAGCGGTCAATCAGCTCCACGAAATGGCTGGCATAGGTGCTGCGCACCAGGTCTTCGCGCAGGGCCAGGAACGGCTCGCGCATCTCTGCCTCGCGGACAAGGTACCACTCCCGCCCGCGCGCAAGCTGCATGTCCACCAGCGCGTAGAGTTCCAGGTGCCCGGCCTTGCGCGCGATAGGCTTGCGCGCGCCTTTGGCCAGAGCGCGCAGCTTGCCGTGCCCTGCCGTCAGCAGGACGAGCAGGCGATCCGCCTCCCCGTAGTCCTGGCGGCGCAGGATCACGGCGTCGGTGCGGAGAGTGCGCTCACGATCCGGCACGCCGTCCCTCAGCCAGCTTCTGGGGGCCGAAGCCCTGCGGCAGCAGGTCGCCCAGCGACCCCTCCCAAAGCACCTCACCCTGCGCGTCGGCGACGACGACCGTCAGCGCCGGGGCGAACTCGTAGAGCACCTGGCGGCAGATGCCGCACGGCGCGGCCCCGTTGCTGGTCGCCACAGCGATGGCGCGGAAGTCGCGCTCGCCCTCGCTCACCGCTTTGAAGACAGCCGTGCGCTCGGCGCACACCGTCGCCCCGTAGGAAGCGATCTCAATGTTGCAGCCGGTGTACACTGCGCCGGAGGCCGTCAGCAGCGCCGCGCCGACCGCGTAGCCGGAATAGGGGCAGTAGGCGCGCTGGCGCGCGGCCATGGCCGCGTCAACCAGGCGGCAGCGCAGATCATCGGTCAGCACAAAAGCGGTCTGTTCAGCCATCATCCCATCTTTCTATCGCCGACTCGTGAAGGATTGCGAGTATAGCAGAGAACGCTCCCGCGCGCCGGGGGATGCAATTCATGGGGTTCACGAACAAGTTGTTGGCGTGCTTGTCCCCCCATCCCCGGCCCTTCCCCCTCGTGAGGGGGAAGGGAGCAAAGCAGTGGCTCTGCTTCCCTTCCTGCCGCGCAGCGCGGGGGAAGGGAGAAAAGTGCGCACTCCAGGCCCCTCCCTCGTTGTGGGGGAGGGGTTGGGGGTGGGGGGAAAACAGCTTCCCAAATGGTCTCTTAGGGTAGGGTAAACCATCGAACAGCTACAGGGGGACTTCCGCCAACATGCACCAGTTCGCTAGGGGCGTTGCTCTGCTGCCCCTGGCCCAAGAATCAGACTTCCGAAGTCTGGCAGACTTCGGAAGTCTTGTGTCTGTGCCTGGCCCTCTCTGGCGCTCACCAGATGTCCCGCCTGATGCAATGAGATAGTTCTACGCCCCATCCGCCAGATGCCGCGCGAACCAATCCACCACCCGCCGATCGTACTCGTCCGGGTGGTGCTTGTTCGCCTCGCGGTGACCGCAGTCCGCCAGCGACCACACCTCCACTGGCCCGGCCACGCGCGCGACCAGCGCGCGCACCTCGTCCGTGCGCACGAACGGGTCGCGCTCGCCGTGAACGAACAGCACCGGCGCGCTGATACGATCCGCCAGGGCAATGGGGTTGGCGCGGTAAATCTCGTGCTGTGCCCGCAACGCCGCTATCCATAACACAACCCGCGCGAACCCGCCCGCCAGCGGCCCCGGCACGCCGCGCAGGCGCAGGTAGCCTTGCAGGAGGCCCGCCAGCCGGGGAAATGCCCCATCCACCACCAGCGCCGCGACGCGCACATCCTGCGCGGCGACCAGCAGAGCTACACCTGCCCCCATGCTGAAACCGAACACGCCCGCCCGCTGGATAGCGCGCTGCTCTTCCAGGTAGTCGAGCGCACCGAAGAGGTCGGCCTGCTCCAGCGCGCCGAGTGTCACCAGCTCGCCCCCCGACCGACCGTGCCCGCGAAAATCGAACAACAGGACGTTGAAGCCCGCCCGCTGCAACGGCACCGCCTGGGGGATGTCTTTGTCCAGGCTGCCGTTCTGACCGGGGCACATCACCACTGTGCCGCGCGCGTCGCCAGCAGCGGGAATCCACCACCCGCCGAGGGGCAGCCCATCGCGGCTGAAGAACTGCACCTCTTCGCCAGGGAGATCGTGGTGGGCGGGCGAGTCGGGCGGGTCCGGCTCGCGGCGGCGCATGAGGGGCACCGTCGCGGCATAGCTCAGGGCCAGGACGGCCAACGCCAGCGCCCCGGCGATCCACAGCACGGCAAGGACGGCGATCATGGTCTCCTCGCACCAGGGACAGCCATCAGCGGAAGACGCGCGTCCATGAGGCTAATCACCCAGGCAGGTGCCGATGCGCCGCGCGCTCTCGATCCAGGGGTGATTGAGCGGGACAGTCTTACGCCGTCCGGCGACTTCGGCCAGCGGCACCGGCTCAACGCCGTCCCCGCGCGCAGCGACCAGCACGCCGCTGACGCCCTGGGCGATCAGGTCGGCGCAGGCCGTGCCGAGCCGCGTCGCCAGCAGCCGGTCGGCGGCGGAGGGCGTGCCTCCGCGCTGCAGGTGTCCCAGGATGGTCACGCGCGATTCCAGACGGGTGAGCTGCTCAAGCTGCTGGGTGAGGCGGACGGTGTTGCCCAGTCGCCCTGCTTCCAACTCGGCCAGATGAGCCTCGGCTTTGGCCAGCTTGTCCGGGTCGTCTTTCTTCTGCGCTTTGGCAACCGCTTTGTTGGCTTCGTTCAGGGCGGCGGCGGTCTCCCGCGACATGGCCCCCTCCGACACAGCCACAATGGAGAATGCCTTGCCCCCCCGGTAGCGTTCCAGAATGGCTTCGGCCACTTTCTCCACGTCGTAGGGAATCTCTGGGATCAGGATCACGTCCGCGCCGCCGGCGATGCCTGCGCCGAGGGCCAGCCAGCCGGTGTTGTGGCCCATGACCTCGACGACGATGATGCGATGATGGCTGTGCGCTGTGCTGTGCAGGCGGTCAATGGCCTCCGTAGCGATGCCCAGAGCTGTGTCATAGCCGAAGGTGACATCCGTGCAGGCCACGTCGTTGTCAATCGTCTTGGGCAGTGTGATCACATCCAGGCCGTGCTGCATCAGGCGATAGGCGTTCTTCTGCGTGCCACCCCCGCCAATGCACACCAGCACGTCCAGGTTGTGCTTGTGATAGTTGGCGACGATGACTTCGGTCATGTCCATTTCCTGGTCGCCCATCGGCATCCGATGCGGCTTATCCCGGCTGGTGCCCAGGATGGTGCCGCCAATGGTCAGGATGCCGGACAGCGCCGCCTGATCCAGGCGCATGGTGCGGTTTTCCATCAATCCGCGAAAGCCATCGCGGAAGCCGATCACGTTCATGCCATAAGCGCCCAACGCGGCTTTGCCCACGCCGCGCAGAGCCGCGTTGAGGCCGGGGCCGTCGCCGCCCGCTGTCAGAATGCCGATGTGCTTGGCCATAAGGTCCGTCCTCGCGTCAGAATCCAGGAGCAGGAAACCGTCAGTGGTGTGACGATCTCCATGCTACCCACGAAAGGCTTGCCCGCGCAAACGGCAACAGCCCACTTCACAGGGCGATTGCCTCAAAATCTGTCGTGCATCAGGTTGTTGGCCCCCCAGCCTCGCTGCGCTCGGCTCGCCCCCTCTCCACGTGGAGAGGGGGCAGCGAGGCCTGCGTCAGTGGGCCGAGCGGGGGTGAGGTCCGTAGGGGCGTATGGCGATACGCCCCTACGAGCAGGCTGACGCGCGGCGGGTTCTGGTGCGATTGCCCTGACCTCCTACTGGATTACTCGTTCAAATGGCGGCGGGCGTGTGCTACAATAGCCGCATGACCCAGGAAACGCGACCTTACCGCTACTACGATCTGGTGATGGCCCTGTTCGTCACCGTGTTGCTGATCAGCAACCTGCTCAGCAGCGCCAAGATCGTGGACCTCAAGACGGCGCTGGGGCCGATCGCGCTCGCTTTCGACGCGGGCACGATCGTCTTCCCCATCAGCTACATCTTCGGCGACGTGCTCACCGAAGTCTACGGCTACCAGCGCTCGCGCCGCGTGATCTGGGCGGGTTTTGGGGCCAACGTGGTGATGGGCTTCTTCGTGTGGTTTGCGGGCATCCTGCCAGGCGAGAGCGAATGGATGGACTACGCCGGACAGGAGGCCTACGACGCCATTCTGGGCGGCATCAGCGGGCTGATCGTCGCCAGCCTGGTCGCCTACTTCCTGGGCGAGTTCTCCAACAGCTACGTGCTGGCCAGGATGAAGGTCTGGACGGGCGGGCGCTTCCTGTGGGCGCGTACCATCGGCAGCACGCTGGTCGGCCAGGCAGTGGACACGATGGCGTTCATGCTCATTGCCACCGCGTTGGGCGTCTTCCCGCCGGAGATCATGCTCTCGCTGATCGTCACCAACTACATCCTGAAGGTAGGTTTCGAGGCGCTTCTGACGCCGCTCACCTACCGCGTGGTGAACGCGCTCAAGGCCGCCGAGAACGAAGATTACTTCGACCGGCACACGGACTTTAACCCGTTCAAGCTCAGCGTGTGAGGGCGGGATGGAATTTCGGATTGCGAATTGCGAATCTCGGATTTGAAATTCCGCAATCCGCAATCTGCAATCCATAGACGACGAACAGTGGAACGGGGCGGCGACAGGACTTCAAAATCCGCAATTCGCAATCCGCAATCCGCAATCCGTAGACGACGAACAGTGGAACGGGGCGGCGACAGGACTTCAAAATCCGCAATTCGCAATCCGCAATCCGCAATCCATAGACGACGAACAGTGGAACGGGGCGGCGACGGGACTTCAAAATCCGCAATTCGCAATCCGCAATTCGCAATCCATAGACGACGAACAGTGGAACGGGGCGGCGACGGGACTTCAAAATTCGCAATCCGCAATCCGCAATCCGCAATCAATAGGCCCCGAATATATCTACGGGGCGGCGACGGAACTTCAAAATCAGCAATTCGCAA
>JAGPFT010000179.1 GCA_018056405.1 Anaerolineae bacterium | reverse complement strand
GGCTTTACCTCACCCCTCCATCCCCTCTCCACACGCGGAGAGGGGACGTAACCACACCATGACTCCCCCTCTCCACCACGTGGAGAGGGGGCCGGGGGGTGAGGCTTTCAAACGGCTTCTGGCGCGGTCACGTGCCGAGACAAGGTGGATGGGCAGTTCCAGGTGTCGTCACCGCCAGGGAGTAAAACCTTATGGCCGGATTTCGTCGCATAACCCTACGTCGTGTGACACAGAGCAGCGCCTCTACCGGCCAGATGTTGCCCCCAGTCTTCCCGGCCCGGCACTGTTCTAACACAGAACATACGTCCACCGCCTGTGATCTGAGCTACAATTGACGTGGAGTTGACCGGCGCGCCTGGCTGCACAACGTGCCAGACAATTGGTCGGTGCCAACGATGTCTTATGGATACGCAAACCGATCTGAAGCAAGAACTAGCGTTTCTGCGCGAGCAAATGCACGCCTCCGATCAGAAGATCGCGCGGCTGCAAAGTGCGCTGGACACCTGCGAAGACCGCCTGGAATCCAGTGGATTGGCCGCCATGCTGCATGCCGCCCGCCTGGAGCGCGACCAACTGAACACTGTGATTATGCGTCAGGTGGACAGCAACGCCCTGTCGCTGCAAGCGGTGATCCTGGATCAGCAGGAAGCGATCCGCCAGGCAATCAGTCCTCAGGCGTTACGCTGGCAGCGGGGCCATGCCACGCCCACTGCCTACTGGGAGGCCGAGATCAGGCAGGCGTATCTCGCCGACCTGCTGCGCCGCTACCACGCCTGGCAGCATGGTCACCCATACTACCCGCCAGCCAGCAGCGTCCGCGACACGCACCCCGCTGCCCCAGAGTATGCCCTCCCCTGGTACCCGGCCTCGCCGGACGGCAGCGACTCGGCTCAGCCCAATTCGGAGCTGCCCGTCGCCGTCTCTGACGAAGCGTTGGCCGACGCGCTTAAGCTCGCCGGCTGCCCCACCGACCATCTGACCATCGTCGTGGAGCCGGACGGCTTCGTGCTGGCTACCGGCTACGCACACAACGAAGCCGAGCGCGAGCAGTGCCTCACCGCTTTGGTGGGCGTAGAGGGCGTGCGCGAGGTGCTGACCGGCATCGTCATCGCCGACCCGGCGCGCTGCCCGGCGTGCCAGGCGGCGCGGGCCAATGGGCGGGTGCGCCACTGATTTCCTGCGTCTAGTACTCAGCCATTGTGAATTCGATGGATAGATTCCGCGCGAGTGAGCGAGAAGACAGAGTGTTTATGCGCCAGAATCAGATTAACTGAGTACTAGAGGCTGCTATGAACTTCACAGAGAATTCCCTCCACGCTGCGCGGAGTTCAGGGGCGGGCAGGTGTTGCGTCTAGCCTCATCCCCCGGCCCCCTCTCCACCACGTGGAGAGGGGGAAAGGCCGGGCGTAGCGAGGCCAGGGGGTGAGGTTGCTCGGTCGCCATCTCAATGCTTCTCACGTTGCTGTCCGCCCCTGAACTGCGCGGAGGGAGGAGAATCCTGTCCTGGCGACTCCTCTTCCCTCATTTCGGGGGAAGGGGCCGAGGGATGGGAGCCAAAGCACCGCCAGAAAGTGCATCACACGCTCTAGGTGTCCCCTGGCGTGAAGCGGATCGACTCGATCATGAGGTCTACGATGTCCTGCGGGATGGATGATTGGCGCGGCGCAGCGTAGTCCACGCGCAGCCATAAGATGATACCGTCGTGCTCGACATAGACATCCCACGCGGCTTCGTGCCAGTCGCCGAGGCTGGTAAAGACATAGTAGTACGCCGGGTTCCCATCTACCTCAATAGTACGCCGCTCATACATCACCTCCGCATCGGCGTCCGTGCTGAACCCCTGCTGATACCATTCGTACTTGGTCTTGGCCCAGCTTCCGTCGTCGTAGGCCTGTGAGGTGCGCGGCACGTCCATGATGATGACCGACATCCGCTCTTCGGGTAGACCTGAGCCGGTCAATGACTGGCGCATCCCTTCGGCGATCAGCGCACCCAGGTCAATCTCCTTCCCGGCGAAGAGGTCTACTTCGTTGTAAAACTCGTGGTTGGCCACGCCGCAGACAGGATACCCAAGCGCCTCGCGCTCGCAGCGCGCATTCCACCCCGCCGGATAGTCCATCGTGAACAGCCCGCCGTCCAGCGTTGAGGTGGCGATCCCCGACTCGCCAGACAGATTCAGCCAGCCCTGATCATCCGCCACGATCAACAGCACCATCACCAGCAAGAACACCACAAATCCACCCAGGCCGAAGACCATGATCCGCGAGACTGCGTGTTTCTCCGCCGCGCTGACGGTGGGCGCGGCAGGTGCCGGTTGTCCTTCCACCACAAAAGCCAGGCCCGGCCCCCAATCCGGCTGGTGGCCTGTGCCGGGCGGCTGGGCGTCGCCGGGGCCATGCTCGCCAAGCCGGGCATAAGCCGCCGGGTCGAAACCCCGCCCCCCCTCAGCGCGAGGAGAGGGCTGCTCGGCGGGCACCAGCGCGCGCGCGTTCACCTCGTCCAGGTCGGCGAAGGGATTGTCTACCGGCTCGCCGGTGAAAGGGTCAATGCCCGGTGAGGTTTGCGCCGCGAATTCCTCGAAGGTCGGCACGGTGCTTTCATCTGGGGGCGGGGTGGGCGCGTCCAGCCGGCGCAGAGTTGTCGCGGGCTGTTTCTGGCGCGCCGAGTCCAGGCGAGTGTTCACAACGGGGACAACAAAGAAAGAATCGTCCGGCTCGTCGTCCGGCGTTTCGGTAGGTTGGGCAGCGGGCGCAGGAGCGAGCGCAGCGAGACGGGCGCGCGCCCGCTCGTGGGTAGGATCAATCTTAAGCACCTGTTCCAGGCATTGCCGTGCCACATCCCGGTTGCTGACGGCGTGCGCCATCAGCCACCAGGCGCGAGCATCATCCTGGTGCGCGGCCAGGTACGGCTTGAGGATCGCCCCCGCCTGCTGGCGCTGACCGGCCTTGAGCAGCCGGTATGCCTCAACAAGCTCCTCTGGAGTGGCTGGGTTGGTCATGAGTCCCTCTGTAATGGCTGAGCGGGCGTTTGCTCCTAAGTATACAGGAGTCTGTAGACGGTGCACGGGGGCATGCAAAGGTTGTCAGGGATTCGCTGGACGCAGCGACATTGACCTCCCCGCCGTCTCGCTGCGCTCGGCCGGCCCTCTCTCCGCCGGCGGTCAGGCGTTGCGTCTAGCCTCACCCCCCCGGCCCCCTCTCCACGTGGTGGAGAGGGGGAAGGGCCGAGCGTAGCGAGGCCCGGGGGTGAGGGTGATCGGTCGCCCTCTCCATGCTTCTCACGCTGCTGTCCGCCCCTGAACCGTTTGTAGGGGCGGGTTTGCAAACCCGCCCCTACCCGTGCAGGCGCTCGAACGCCAGACTTCCGAAGTTTCCGAGAAAACTTCGGAAGTCTGTTCCAGGCCGAGCGCCGCGAGGCCCGGAGGTGAGGGTGATCGGTCGTCCTCTCAATGCTTCTCACGCTGCTGTCCGCCCCCGAACTGCTGGCGGGGAGAGATTTAGAGTAGGGTAAACCATCGAACAGCCAGTGGCAACGCGCCCTAGCCCGCCGCCCGCCGCTGCCGCTGCGCCTCGAAGAGCAGCACGCTGGCGGCGACCGCCGCATTCAGCGACTCCGCGCCGCGCGCCATCGGGATGGAGACGGAGAGGTGAGGCAGGTCGCGGGCGGGGTCACGCGGGCCGTGCGCCTCGCCGCCCACGACGATCAGCGACGGCTGCGTCCAGTCCACCTGGTCGTAGCACGCCTCGCCCGCCGCGTCAGCGATGGTGATGCGCAGGCCGGGGAATGCCCCTGGCAGCGCGTCCCAGCGGTACCAGACGAGCGGCACGCGGAAGTGGCCGCCCATGCCCGCCCGCAGGGCCTTCGCATTGAAGGGGTCTACCGTGCCGGGCGTCAGCACAACAGCATCAGCGCCCGCCGCCGCCGCCGCGCGGATAGCCGTGCCCAGGTTGCCGGGGTCGCGCCAGCCATCGGCGACGAGCACCAGGGTGGACGCGGCGGGCATCGGCAGCGTTGGCCAGGGAAAGAGGCCCAGCACGCCCTGCGGCGTCTCGGTCTCGGCCAGGTCACGCAGCAGCGGCTCGATCACCGCCAGGCAGGGGACACCCGCCCCGCGCAGCGCTGCCACCAATTCCTGCGCGGGCGCGTCGAGTTCGGGCGCGTGCAGCACGTACTCTGGCAGTACGCCCGCCTCCACTGCATCACGGATCAGGCGCACGCCTTCCAGCACGAGCCGGCGTTCCTTGCGGCGGGCGCGCGCCTGCCGCTGGAGCAGGCGCACCCGCTTGACGCGCTCATTGCTGGGGCTGCTGATCAGTGACATGGTATGGCTCCGGCGGGCGACTATGCCCGGCCCAGAACGCAAAAAACCGGCGTCTCGGCTCGGTGGAGCCGCCGGTTTTGCTCAAGGCAGACATGGCGTGGCGAGCTAGGCCCGCTTGGCCAGCTCAACCAGGGAAGCGAATGTGTTGCTGTCGCGCACGGCGAGGTCGGCCAGAATCTTGCGATCCAGCTCGACATTGGCCTGCTTGAGGCCATGCATCAGGCGGCTGTAGGACAACCCGTTGAGGCGGGCAGCCGCATTGATACGCGCAATCCACAGGCGGCGCAGGTCGCGGCGACGGTTGCGGCGGTCGCGGTAGGCGTACCACTCGCTTTTCATCATTGCTTCGTTGGCGCGGCGGAAGAGGCGGTGCTTGGTGCCCCACTGCCCCTTGGTCATCTTCAGGGTTTTCTTATGGCGGCGGCGCGTGACAAAACCGCCCTTCACACGAGTCATGACGAATGCTCCTTGCTGTCAGGTTCCGGCCCGGTGCGGCTGAGAAAGGCGGGCGCTAGGCCGGTGGATTCTGCTTGTACTTGCTCAGGTAGGGGGCCAGCCGTTTGACGCGCTTGGCGTCGGCGCTGGCGACCACTTCGTGCATACGGGCCAGGGCGCGCTTGGTGCGCGGGGACTTGCGGCGACGCAGGTGGCTTTTGCCCCCCTTTGTGCGCATGACCTTGCCCGTTCCAGTGACCTTGAAACGCTTGGCAGCGGCCTTGTAGGTCTTGATCTTGAACTTCTTCTGCTTCGTCTTTGCCACGACCGGAACTCCCTATAAACAGGCTGGCACCGCACAGGAGTGCGGCGCGCAGCTAACAGCGTGCTAACAGTGTGTAGCAGCGGAATCGAGCACAGTTACACGCAGGCGATCCTCATCACTTCTTCTTGTCGGTCGCCGGGGCGAGCACCATCAGCATCGTGCGCCCTTCCATATTTGGCTCTTGCTCGACAACGGCGATGTCCTTCAGGTCTTCGGCCACCTCGTCTAGCATCTCGCGCGCAATCTCCGGGTAGGTGATCTCACGGCCCCGGAAGCGGATCCGCACCTTGACCTTCATGCCCTCAGTCAGCCAGCGGCGTGCGTCGCGCACCTTGAACTGGCGGTGATGGTCGTCTGTTTTGGGGCGCAGCCGGATTTCCTTGACTTCGATCTGTTTCTGCTGTTTGCGTGCCTCGCGCTCTTTCTTGGCGCGCTCATACTGAAACTTGCCGAAGTCCATGATCTTGCAGACCGGCGGATCAGCGGTGGGCGCTACCTCCACGAGGTCTAGCCCGCGCTCCGTCGCCAATTCCAGCGCTTGCTGCAAAGACACCACGCCGAGATTCTCGTTGCCGTCCGTGATCAGACGGACTTCTCGCGCGCGAATACGCTCGTTGATCCGATAGTCTCCTGCGCTGATGGCCATATCCTTTCGAGTTTCCACCTGTGGATGAGGACGGTGAACTGTGGCAGAGCAGTGTAGCATAGGGGAGAAGATTCGTCAACCGTCATAGGCGAGAATTGGGGGGGAAAGGCCAGCGGGAGGGGCTTTCTGCCGAAATACAGACCTCACCCCCTGCTCGGCGCTGACGCGCCTCGCCGCCCCCTCTCCACGTTGGAGAGGGGGAAAGGCCGAGCGTAGCGAGGCCAGGGGGTGAGGTTGATCGGTCGCCCTCTCAATGCTTCTCACGCTGCTGTCCGCCCCTGGACTGGCTTTGCCGGAGAGGGAGCCAGCGGGAGGGGCTTTCTGCCGCACCAGACTTCCGAAGTCTTCGAAGACTTCGGAAGTCTGATCGCCGAGCGCCTGCGTCTCACCCCCTCAATCCCCCTCTCCAGCGGAGCTAGAGAGGGGGACTTTGACCGCCGGTTGGGGCGTTTTCCCCCTCCCTGGCTCTGCCGGGGAGGGGGCCAGGGGGAGGGGCCTTCCGCCGAAATACAGACCTCACCCCTGCTCGGCGCTGACGCGCCTCGCCGCCCCCTCTCCACGTTGGAGAGGGGGAAAGGCCGAGCGTAGCGAGGCCAGGGGGTGAGGTTGATCGGTCGCCCTCTCAATGCTTCTCACGCCGCCCCTGGACTGGCTTGCCGGAGAGGGAGCCAGCGGGAGGGGCTTTCTGCCGCACCAGACTTCCGAAGTCTTCGAAGACTTCGGAAGTCTGATCGCCGAGCGCCTGCGTCTCACCCCCTCAATCCCCCTCTCCAGCGGAGC
>JAGPFT010000178.1 GCA_018056405.1 Anaerolineae bacterium | reverse complement strand
TCCGGCCCGACAATCGCCCCGCCGATGACGCTGGCGTTGCCGCAGAGGAACTTGGTGATCGAGAGCAGCACGATGTCCGCGCCCAGGGCGAAGGGCTGCTGCAGGGCAGGCGTGGCGATGGTGTTGTCCACCAGCAGCGGCACGCCGCGCGCGTGGGCCACTTCCGCGACGGCGGCGATGTCGGTGACGAAGAGGCAAGGGTTGCTGGGCGTCTCGACCCACACCAGGCGCGTCCTGCCGTCCACCAGTGCGTCCCACGCCTCCGGGTCCGCCGGGTCGCCCACGAAGCGGAACTCGACCCCCGTCCGCTGCGGGAAGATGGACGCGGCCTGCTTGTACCCTTCGCCGAAGATGTTGAGGCTGGTCACCACGTTGTCGCCGGGCCGGGCCAGGGTGAAGATCAGGCTGAAGAGCGACTGCGAGCCAGAGCTGCCGGTCACGGCCCCTTCGCCGCCTTCGAGCGCGGCCAGCCGTTCTTCCAGCACGCTGACGGTAGGCGTCTTGCTGCGCCCGTAGATGAAGTCCGGGAACTGGTCGAAGCGCTCATAGGGGTAGGTCATGGACTGGGCAATCGGCGTCACGAAGGAGCGGAACTTGCCCACGTCGCGCAGCGGGCGAAAGCCCGTGTGCAGCGCCCGCGTATCGAAGCCCAGCCCGGCGTCGGGGCCGGGGCCGGGCCTGTCTGCCGGGCTGTACTGCCAGGGGTCGCGCATGAAGAACGGCTTCTCGTCGTGCACGGCGGCTTATCCTTTGCGGGGCAGGGCCGCGCTCATCCCCCCACCCGCGCCAGCTCGCGCTCGACAATCTTGTGGATGTCGCGCTGAATGTCGGCGGGCAGGAGCGGCGGCTCGTGGCTGGCCAGAATCTTGTCAACCCAGGCGGCGGCGCGCTGCTCCATGGTCGTGGCACCACGCTGTTCCCACTGCGAATACACGTTCTTGTCCACCAGCTTGGAATGGTACGCCCGCCGGAAGTTCTTGAGCGTGTGCTCGTGGGACAGGTAGTCTCCGGTGGGGCCAAGCTCCTCGATCACGTCCAGGGCCAGGTCGTCGTCGGTGACGGAAACGCCCGCTGTCGCCGCGCGCAGGAAGCCCAGGTGCTCGTTGCACAGCGCCAGCAGTTGGAAGGAATACTGCAGGCCGGCGTCCATGAAGCCCAGGTCGTGGTTGATGTTCGCCCCGGAGAGCAGGGCGAAGATCAGGCTGTAGATGACCTCGGCCCCGCACTGCTGGTCGAGCACTTTGGAGTCGGTTGAGCCGGCCAGGCCAAAAACGGGCAGGTTGTAGTACTTGCCCATGGCGATAGACACGCCCTGCTCATCGGCCAGCACGTAGTTGCCGACCATGCTCTGCAGGTTGTACGGCCCGCCATTCCAGCCAGTCGTCCCTACGGGCGTGCCCTCGCGCACCAACTGGGCCAGCACGACGCCCAGCAAGACGCCTGCGTAGAGCGTGGCCAGCACGCCCGCGCTGGTCACCGGGCAGTTGACGCCGCCGGCGTTGATCGGGATATATAGCAGCGGCAGCCCCTTCTCGGCCAGGTAGATGCACTTCTGCAGGGCTTCCTGGTTGGCGATCAGGCCAGAGGTGACGTTGATGTAGCAGGTGGCGAAGGGGCTGCGCTGGAACGCCTCAACACCGCCGGCGACAATCTCACACATCTCCACCGCCGCCACGCAACCCTCGAAGTCCGGTGAGACGAAGACGATGGGCTTGGTGGAGTGGTTGAGCATCGCCTCCATCTGGTAGCGGTCGTAGACCTGCTGGTTCACATCCGAGGGCAGCACGGCGGACATGAGGAAGTCCACTTCGGGCAGCGCGTCTTGCAGGATGGCGGCCTCTTTCACGTCCTGCAGCATGGCCCGCCGGCGTTGGCCCGTGCGATGATCGAGGATGTTGAGACAGTCCGACCCGCCGCCAAAGTAGGAGTTGTAGCCCCAGGCGCGCATGGCCACCTTGCCATTTCGGTCGCAGAGGGTCATGCGCGAAGGGGCCGTTTCGAGCGCCCAGCGCACCAGGTGCTCCGGCAGCCGGACGCGGATGCCATCTGCTTTGCCGCCCCCCTTGACGAGAATCTGCCGGGCGCGCTCGTCGTGCACTTCGACGCCGACGCGCTCCAACACTTCGAGGCAGCCGGCGTGAATCCGCTCGCACTCCGCCGGCCCCATGCGCGAGTAATGAGCGCTGGTCTGACGCAATCCGTGTGTCTCAATCATGGCTGTCCTATTCCAGGGGGGTGAGTTTTGCTATATTTCGGGCCAGATTGACTATATCAATGGCACCAACTGATATATGAGATTATAGAGTCCAATCCCCGCAGCGTCAAGCGTGCGGCGCGGCGAGCGGGCCACAACAAGACTTCCGAAGTTTCGGAAACTTCGGAAGTCTGATCTCTGCGCCCGTGCACTGCGGCGCAGCACAACGCCGCCCGCTCAATCCGGCGGCACGCCGTTCTCGTCCCAGCCCATCGCCTCGTAATACTCGGCCACCATGCGCGCCAAATCCACCACCTTGCCCTCAGCAGGCCCGGACGGGGCCGGCTCCTCCAGGAACAGGGCCGGCAGGGTGTCGTCCTGGCGGGTCAGGCCATAGTGCAGGTTGATGCGCCGTTCGGCGGTGATGATCTCCGCACCGATGGCGAATAGATCGTCCGGCGTGATGTCCCAGCCAGTATAGGCGCTCGCCAGGCGCGCTTCCAGCTCCAGGCTGAAGTCGCCCATCACGGAAAGGATCGGCACCTTGCACACGCCCAGCGCATCCAGCACCGAGGAGACCTGGTAGGCGTAGCGCACCATGCGCCCCTTGCCCTTTGAGCGGAGGGGATCCACGGACGCCTCATCGCCAAAGGCGGCCTTGCCCTGCTCCGGCGTCCAGAAGTATTCGAGGGACGGATAGACGCTGGTATAGTCTGCGCCGCGATTGGAGATGGCGTAGGCCAGGGCAGTCCCCTGGGCGCTGCGCGGATCGTAGCCGGGGAAGTCCAGCCCCTTGCTGTGGAAGGCATAGCGCTCCGCGCCGTCGCCAATGCGCTGCGCCGCCTCGCGCACGCCCTCGGCCAGCAGATCGCCCAGTCCCTCGCGGCGCGCGATCTGTTCCAGCAGGACGATGGCCGCTTCCACATTGCCCCAGCGCAGCGGCAGGCCGCCCGTGTCCTGCAACGAGAGAATCTCTCGCTCGTACAGGTCCATGGCGAAGGCGAGCACGCCGGCGGCGGACATGACATCCAGGCCGAATCGGTTCGTCATGTTGAACAGGTAGAGAATCGCCTCCGGGTCGTCCACGCCGATGCGCGGGCCGAAGCCCATCAGCGGCTCGATGTCGGGGCGCTCGCCCAACATCATCTCGAAGCGCCCGTGCTCGATGCGCACCTCGGCCTTGCAGTGCACCGGGCAGCGATGGCAGCTTTTGTAGCGGGTGACGTAGGGCAGCAGTTTGTCGCCGTTGATGGCTTCCACGCCCTCGAACTGCACCTCGCGAAAGTTGCGCGTACCCAGCAGACCCATCTCGTTGCTCTCGATCATATAGGCGCTGTTGCCGGTGGTGCTGTAGAGGTCGTAGCGCCCCGCCGCGCGGATTTCGCGGGCATACTGGCGGGCCAGATCAGGAAGATCACCCGTCGCCCCGCGCTCACGCTCAGAGCGTGCCACGACAAGCGCCTTGAGGTTTTTGGCCCCCATCACCGCGCCCATGCCAGTGCGGCCCGCCGCGTGCATATTCTCGCTGAGGACGCAGGCGAAGGTCACCAGGTTCTCGCCCGCCGGCCCGATGGCCAGCGCGCGCAACTCCACATCGGGGGCGGCCTGGGCGCGCAGCCCCTCGACCGTCTGGGGGACTTCCAGCCCCCACAGGTGCGCGGCAGCGTGGATGGCTACTTCGCCGTCCTCGATCCACACGGAGACAGGGGTCTGCGCGCACCCGGTGATGCGCAGCATGGCGATCCCGCTCTGGCGCAGCGCCGCCCCGAAGTGCCCACCCACGTTGGACGTGCCCAGCAGCCCCGTTTGTGGGGAGCGCGCGGCAAACTGCGCCCGCGCCGAGGCGGGAGCGAGGCTGCCCGTCAGCAGACCGACGCTCAGCAGCAAGTCGCTACGCGGGTCGAGCGGGTCTATAGTGGCGTCGGCGGCCCCCAGCATATGCCAGGTGTTGAGGCCGCGCCCGCCCAGGTACTGGCGCACGACGCTCTCGGCGAGCGGCTGGCGGCTGACGCGCTGCGTGGTGAGATCAACAGTCAGGATGTCGCCATACGTGCTCATAGTTTCAGGTGTTGCCCCTCCGGCGGCCTGTCTCAAGGATGCGGTCAAGGGCCGCCAGCGTGTCGGCTGGCAGCGGCTCCGCTTGGTGCTCGGCCAGCAGCTTGCGCGCCTGGGCAACAGCCCGCTGGTGCAAGGTGGTGCTCCCGGCTTTCTCCCAGTCGGCGATGTTCTGCCGGTCGAACAGGCGCGAATACCAGTCCTGGCGGAAGTGCTCGCCGGTGTGCGGCGTGTTGAGGTACTGGCCGTCCGCACCGTTCTCGAAGATCAGGTCAAGCGCCAGGGTTTCGTCGCTGACCTCGACCGGCTGCGCGAACCGCTTGACCCAGGCGATCAGTTCATTGCAGAGGACCATCTGCTCGTAGGAGGCGGTCAGGCCCGACGCCAGGTAGCCCACGTCGTGCACCAGATGCGTGCCGGCGAGCGTCTCGGTGAGCAGGGTCAGCGCGGCTTCGGCGGCGGCCTGCTCGTCGGGCAGCTTGGAGTCGCTGGCTCCGCCCAGGCCGAACATGGGCAGCCCGTGATAGTGGGCCATCTCCATGAACAGGGCGCGGTTCTCCGGCGCGGCATAGGAGCCGACCAGCGTGCGCATGTCCACCGTGTCGCTTGTGCCGCCGCTGATGATCAGCGGAGCGCCTTCGCGCTTGAGCTGGGCCAGCACCACGCCGACCATCTCGCCGGCGTTGGCCAGGGCCAGCGCCCCCGCCCGGGTGACCGGTCCGTTGAGGCCGCGCAGCACGACCGGGATGTAGGTGGTCGGCAGCCCTTTCTCGGCCAGGTAGAGCAGCTTTTGCAGCGATTCCTGGTTGTGGCGCAGCGGCCCGGTGACGTTGATGTAGCAGGCGGTGATCGGCTTCTGGCGCAGCGCCTCCGCGCCGCCGGCCACGACCTCGGCCATGGCGATCACGTCCACCATGCTCTCGAAGTCCGGGGTGACGAAGATGCTCGGCTTGGTGCTGTTGCGCAGCATCTCGCGCATCTGGAACTGGCCCACCAGGCGCTGATCCACGTCCGAGGCGATGCACCACGACATGATGAAGTCAATATTCTTCAGCGCGTCGCACAGGCGGACGCCATCGGCCACGTCCCGCAGTGTGGCCGGGCGCGGCAGGCCCGTGTCCAGATCGATCACGTTCAGGCAGTCAGAGCCGGGGCCGTAGAACACGTGGTAGCCCTCCAGCGGCATGACGGGATCGCCACGCCGGTCGTAGAGGGTGATGCTCCTGGGCGCGAGGGCCAGCGCCCATTCGACCAGGCGGGCCGGAATGTGCACGCGGTTGCCGTCCGTCGCGGGCACGCCCGCTTTCTTCAGCAGGGCCAGCGCCTCCTCGTCGTGCAGGTAAGCGCCCACCCGTTCGAGGATTTCCAGGCTGGCGGCGTGGAGTCGGGCAAGCTGCGCATCGGTGAGCTTGCGGTAGGGGGGAAGACTGGGTGCAAAGGGAGCAGCAGGGGACATCTTCAAGGAACTCTCCAGGGAAGCGTAAGGCCGGGCACTCTTGAGCGGGAACTATAACACAACCGCATAAAAGACAACACGCGCCCGCAGGTCCACGAACGAGTTGTTGGGCAATCGCCAGAATGCCCCTATCCCCCGGCCCCTTCCCCCAGCAAAGCTAGGGGAAGGGGAGAGCCGACTGCCAGATCGTCCCCCCTCTAGCTTCGCTGGAGGGGGGATTGAGGGGGGAGGCGTTCAGGGGGCATTTCTGAACTTCCCCTAGCAACAGGTTGTTCGTGCACGCCGTGCCCGGCGCTCATTTGTCAATGCCGCCAAGCTGGGCCACAATGAGCCTGCGCCCTCTCGCCGTACCCCCGACGTAGTTGGGCCGGGCGACCAGAGGGGTTTTCTTGCCACACCCACACAAGGAGCAGAACACATGGCATTCGCGCAGCGCGTCGCTGACCTGCGGGCCGAGGGCGCCTACCAGGTGCTGGCCCGCGCCCAGGAATTGGAGCGGGCGGGCCGGGACATCCTCCACCTGGAGATCGGCGAGCCGGACTTTCGCACGGCCCCACCGATCAGCCTGGCGGGTATCAAGGCCATCGCCGAGGGCCGCACCCGCTACAATCCGCCGCGCGGCATCGTTGAGCTGCGCGAGCTGCTGGCTGCCGACGCCGGAGGGCGACGCGGCATGGCGGTCAGCCCGGCCCAGGTGATCATCGCTCCCGGTGCCAAGCCCAACCTGTTCTTCCCGACGCTGGCTCTGGTCGAGCCGGGCGACGAAGTGCTCTACCCCGATCCAGGCTTCCCCACCTACGAGGCGATGATC
>JAGPFT010000177.1 GCA_018056405.1 Anaerolineae bacterium | reverse complement strand
CACCAACGGGGCGTCGAGCGATCTGGAAAACGTGACGCACATTGCGCGCACGATGGTGACACGCTGGGGCATGAGCCGCAAGCTCGGCCCGCGCGTGTTCGGGCAGAAGGAAGAGCTTGTCTTCCTGGGGCGCGAGATTGGCGAGCAGCGCGACTACAGTGAGAGCATCGCCGAGCAGATTGACCAGGAAGTGCACGCCATTGTCTCCGAAGCCTATGAGCAGGCGCTCCACGTGCTGCGCACGAATCGGGACAAACTGGATGCGGTCGCGCAGCGCCTCATCGAGGTGGAGACGATTGGCCGCGAAGAGTTCCTGGCGCTGATGGGCGAGCCGCCGGAGCCGGCAGCGCCTAGCCGTCCCAGCGAGCCAACCCCGTCGAAAGCAACCGGTGAGCCGATGGGAGAGGAGGCAGATAGCGACATGCCGCCCGCTCCTCTGGGCACGGTCCCCTCCCCTGCCTGATCAACGGCCAGCTAGCTGAGAAAACCAGAAGCCCCGCCCTTTGGGGCTTCTTTCTTGTTCGCCGCCAGGTGCGGACAAACTCTGTCAGGGAGGGGTGCTCTCTGCTGTGCCCAGGTTGACCTCACCTCTGCTCGGCGCTGACGCGAAGGGAAGGGGAGCAGGCCCGCAGTTTTTCTCCCTTCCCTCCTCGTGGGAGAAGGGTCGGGGATGGGGGGGAACAGGCACAGCCAAAGATGTGGGGAATGTATAGCTCCGTTTACAAAGGAGGATAGGCCAAGGCTGTCAGCGCCACGTGCGAGGCTGGCAGTAGCCTCACCCCCAGCCTCGCTGCGCTCGGCTTGCCCCCTCTCCACGTCGTGGAGAGGGGGCAGCGAGGCGCGTCAGCGTCGAGCGGGGGTGAGGCTAAGGAGCACAACCACACTGCCTGACAGGTTTTGCACGCACTCTATCTGCGTGCCCAGCAAACGGCTGTGGTATACTAACGCCATGACTTAGGCAACTCAGTCAGTGTTGTGACCGGTCAGGAAGTGAGCGGAGCCATGCAGTCTCCTGGCGGAAACGCGCCCGACAGCCAGCCCTCACGTGCCTCAGAGGACCTGCCGGATCAGCGAGGGCGGCGATCACCGCTAGACACCGGCATGGCCCAGCCAACTCGCCCACTTGTGCCGTTGCAACCTCTCGGCGCGCGCCCCGATCCACAAGCTGCGCCCGGCAGTCAGCACGACCGGCGCGCTCGCCGTCGCCGCGACAGCCGGCAGGCCCGCAGCAGCGCCCCGCCACCGCCCGGTATCGGCTCGGCGGCACCGCCGCGACAGGCGCTTTCGGGGATGCCCGCCCGTCCGGTAACGCGGCGAGAGGCGCGCAGCAGCGGGTTGTATTTGCCCTGGTGGTCGCTGGTCATTATGGTTGCAGTGGTCGGGGCCATCACCCTGGTGCTCGTATTGGCTTTCTCGGCCCTGGCGGAGCCGAAGACTCCGGGCGACCAGGTGCCGCGTGTCCAGGTGATCACTCCGCAGCCGACGCTCAGCCAGGACTTTCTAGGCGGGGCGGGGCCGCAGCAGACAGATAGCCAGAGCCTGTGGCCGACTCCGATTCGCCCCGCGCAGCCCACGCCGACTATCGCGCTGCCGACGCCGATCCCCAGCCCTTCGCTCCCTCCGGGTAACATCACTATTGGCGTACTGGTCAAGGTGGTTGGCGTGGGGGTCACGGGGCTGAATATCCGTTCGGCACCCGGCACCGGCGACACCAGTACACCGCGCTTCGTCGCCCAAGAGGAGTCGATCTTCGTCGTTGTTGAAGGGCCGCAAACCGCCGATGGCCTGGAGTGGTGGCGGTTGGAGGACCCTGACGACCCACAGCGCTACGGTTGGGCGGCGCGCAACTATCTGGAAGTCATCTCCGAATAGCCTGTGAGGTAGGCACCTGTGAGGGATAGCGAACTCAACGCACGCGCCGAGGAACTGCGGCGCGCTCTCCACGAGCATAACTACCGCTACCACGTGCTCAACGCGCCGATCATCACCGATGGCGAGTATGACCGGCTCTTCGAGGAACTCAAGCGGCTGGAAGCCGAGCACCCCGAACTGATCACACCCGATTCGCCGACTCAGCGCGTGGGCAGCGATCTGGTGGCGGACTTGCCGAAAGTGCGCCACCCGGCGCCGATCCTGAGCCTGAGCAACGTGTTCAGCGTAGAGGAGCTACGGGCCTGGCGCGAGCGCATTGGGCGCTTGCTGCCGGAAAACGCCGCACTCCGCTACGTGGTCGAGCCGAAATTCGACGGCCTGACCGTTGTGCTGACTTACCTGGACGGCGTGCTGGTTCAGGGGGCGACGCGCGGCAACGGCGAGATTGGCGACGACGTGACGCCCAACGTGCGCACCGTGCGCACCATTCCTCTGCGCATCCCTGTCTCCGGCAACCATCTACCCGTGCCACACCGCCTGGTCGTGCGCGGGGAGGTGCTGTTCCTCAAAGAAGACTTCGCGGCGTTCAACCGTCGCCTGGTACAGGACGGGCTGCCCCCCTTCGCCAACGCGCGCAACACCGCAGCCGGCGCGCTGAAGCAGAAGGACGCCCGCGTAACTGCGCAGCGCCCGCTCACCGCGTACTGCTACGGCATCGTGGACGCGGAGGGGCACAGCCCCCTCACACAGTGGGAGACGCTGCAATACCTGCACGAACTGGGCTTTCTCACCGCGCATGACGTGATTCGCCGCTTTGACTCTCTGGACGAGCTGATCGGCTACGTGCAGGTATTTGAGGCGCGCCGCCACTCACTGCCCTACGAAACGGATGGGCTGGTCATCAAGGTGGACGACCTGGCTGTCTACCGCGATCTCGGTGTCGTAGGCAAAGACCCGCGCGGCGCAGTGGCTTACAAGTTCCCGGCGGAGGAGGCGACCACTCGCCTGTTGGATGTGACGGCCAACGTCGGGCGCACGGGCGTGCTCACCCCGACCGCCGTGCTTGAGCCGGTGTTCATCAGCGGCGTGACCGTGCGTCAGGCCAGCCTGCACAACTACGACCTGATCGCCGAAAAGGACATTCGTATCGGGGACACGGTGATCGTCAAGCGTTCGGGGGAGGTGATCCCTTACGTTGTCGGGCCGGTGATCGCGGCGCGCACCGGCGCGGAGCGCCCCGTCGAGCGCCCGCAGACCTGCCCGGTTTGCGCGTCGCCGGTGGCGCGGGACGAGGATGAGGTTGCCTACTACTGCACGAATCCCGCCTGCCCGGAGCGCGTCGCCCGCAATATCGAGTACTTCGTCTCGCGCGGCGCGATGGACATCGCCGGGCTGGGCGAACGCGGCGTGCGCCTGCTCCTGGAACGGGGGTTGATCGCCGACGAGGCCGATCTCTTCACGCTGACGGCAGAGGACTTGCTGGCGCTGGAAGGGTTCGCCGAGAAGAAAGTGCAGAGCCTGCTGGCCAGCATCGAAGGGGCCAAGCAGCGCCCGCTGGCCGTGCTGATCGGCTCGCTGGGGATACGGGGCGTGGGCAGCACAGTGGCCGAAGCGCTGGCTCGGCACTTCCACAGCGTGGACGCCCTGGCCGCCGCCAGCGAAGAGGAGCTACAAACCATCGAAGGGATTGGCCCGCACACGGCGGGCGCAGTCGTCGAATGGTTCGCCAACCCACGCAACCGCGCCCTGATTGACAAGCTGCGCCGGGCGGGTGTGCGCCTGGCAGAGGACGCCGCCCCACCGCGGCGCGCCTCAGACCGGTTGGCCGGCCTGACGTTCGTGCTGACCGGCACCCTGCCGACGCTCAAGCGCAACGAGGCGGCGGCGCTGATCGAGCAGCACGGCGGCAAAGTCGTGGGGAGCGTCAGCAAGAAAACGTCCTTCGTCGTCGTGGGCGAGGAGCCGGGCAGCAAGCTGACGAAGGCGCAAGAGCTAGGCGTCCCCCTGTTGGACGAGGCGGGCCTGCTGGCCATGATCGGGGGCGCGCGTGACTGAGCCGGCGGTGGTCATCCGCGAAGAGCGACAGAAGGCAGTGCTGCGCCGCCACCCTTGGATTTTCTCTGGAGCCATCAAGACTGTCACTGGCGACCCCGCTGATGGTGATCTTGTCGCCGTGCGGGACGAGCGCGGCGAATTCCTGGCGCGCGGCTACTGGAACAGCCAGTCGGCCATCTGCGTGCGCCTGCTGTCGTGGGACGAAGGTCAGCCCCTAGACGAAGCGTTCTGGCGGGAGCGGTTGCGGCGCGCCATCGCCGCCCGTCAGCCGCTGAACCGCATCGCCGCGCAAGGCACGCCGGCGGCTTACCGGCTGGTCAACGCCGAGAATGATGGGCTGCCCGGCCTGGTCGTGGATCGCTACGGCGCGTGGCTGGTCATCCAGGCACTGACGCTGGGCATTGAGGTGCGCAAGCAAATGTTCGCCGGGCTGCTGGAGGAGTTGATGCGGCCGGCAGGCATCTACGAGCGCAGCGACGTGGACGTGCGCGCCAAAGAGGGATTGCCCCCCAGCACGGGGCTGCTGGCGGGCAACCCGCCGCCCGAACATATCGAGATTGATGAGAACGGGCGGCGCTTTCTGGTGGACGTGCGCGCAGGGCACAAGACGGGCTTTTACCTCGACCAGCGTGAGAACCGCGAGATCATCGGCGACTGGTTCCGCTGGGACGAGCAGGCGGCGGAGCGCGAGGTGCTCAATGCCTTTGCCTATACTGGCGGCTTCGCCGTCTACGCGCTGGGTGGCCTAGCCCGGCGCGTGATCAACGTGGACACCTCCGCCGGAGCGCTCAAGCTGGCGCGGCGCAACATCGCCCTGAACGGCTATGCGCTCGACGACGATGATTTCGTGGAGGGAGATGTCTTTTCCGTGCTGCGCTACTGGCGCGAGCAGGGCCGGCAGTTTGACATGATCATCCTCGACCCGCCAAAGTTCGCGCACTCGGCGCGCCAGGTCGAGAGCGCAGCGCGCGGCTACAAGGACATCAATCTGCTGGCCTTCCAGCTTCTGCGCCAGGGCGGCATGCTGGCAACCTTTTCCTGTTCCGGCGCGATCAGCAGCGACCTGTTCCAGAAGATTGTGTTTGCGGCGGCAGTAGATGCGCGCTGCGACGCGCAGATCGTGCGCTGGCTGTCCCAGGCGTCCGATCACCCGGTCGCGCTCACCTTCCCAGAGGGGGCCTATCTGAAAGGGCTGCTGTGCCGCGTGTGGAAATGAGCGGAGCGATCAGCCCTCTTCGTTCCCGGCGGCAAGCTGGGCGATCTTCTGGCTGGTCTCGCGCCAGCTTATGCGGCTGAGGCCCATCTTCTCGCGGATGGTGTCGGAGTCCATGCCGCGCCGGTGATCGCGCACGGCGCTCGTCCAGCGCAGAATCTCGAACGAGACGCGCGCGCCGACGCCTGCGGCCAGCGCCACATCGTGCAGGACGTACTCCAGGTTGCGCGCCGTGCACTCGAAAACGAACGCCCCCGGCTGGTACTGCGCCAGATAGTCGTCCAACACCGCCAGCCAGTCGGGGTCCAGGGGAATCTTGCGCTCGCGGTACACATTCTTCGGGCTGCGGTGGCGCACCATGAGATACGGGCGGCGCGGGTCGTCCCGGATCACGTCGTCTGGCGTCAGGTGCATACACTCGCTTTTCTTGATGCCCGTGTCCAGCAGCAGCCGGACGAGCAGATCGGGGCGGGCGTCGGGCGACTCGGTTGCGCGCAGGCTGGCCGTGTGGCTCAGCAGACGCTCGATCTCCCGCTCGGAGAGCACGGTTTGCAGCGGTGCCGCGCCCGACCGTTGGAGCAGTGCGTCGGCTGGATCGTGGCGGAGCACGCGCGCGGCCTTCAGAAACCTGAAGAACACCTTGAGCGTTGTCACCCGGCGCGCGTAGCTCTTGCGGCTGCACGGCACGCCCCGGCCATGCTCGAGCCATTCCAGGAAGCGATTGAGCCTGGTTGTGGTGAAGTCCTTGAGTGGAAAGTCCTCGCCGAAGAACTCCTCAACCAGGCGCAGATCAGACGAGAACGCGGTGATCGTATGTTCGCTGCGCCCTTCCTGGCGCAGGTGTGCCAGAAAAGGCATGTGAGCGTCCGCCAGGCGGCTGTGGGGCGTCAGCCCGTGCTCGACATCGCTGGGGAATAGAGGGAGTTGGCGGTATATCATATCGCTTCGGTCAGCAGGTGCCACAAGATTGTGACAGCTACAGACTTCCATTAAAATGGCTATGGTATGATGATGGAGATGTTAGCTCAAGCCCCCCACCCTTCGCCCGCTACCAGGATAGATCATCCAGCATCAGGGAGACACAGCTCATGGTCACATATCAGGACAAGCCCTGGCTCAAACACTATGATCCGGGCGTTCCGCACAGTTTAGCACCATATCCTAGTCACCCGCTACACCAATACCTGGCGGACGCTGCTGCCGCCGATTACGGAGCGACAGCGATCCTCACCGCCGCGCACCTGCCATTGGTGGGCCATGTTGCCAACCGCATATCCTACGGAGCGCTGAACGATCTCACCGATGCGCTGGCCGTCGCCCTGGATGACCTGGGGCTGAAGAAGGGCGACCGTGTGGCCCTGATCCTGCCCAACTGCGCGCAATTCGTG